>JACZTG010000040.1 GCA_022573815.1 Candidatus Neomarinimicrobiota bacterium | reverse complement strand
CGTAAATCATTTTGCCGCTGAACTCTTGAAGGGTTTTGGTATGGACCGATAGGCGAATCGAGAACGTTTGGGTCAGCCGCAAAATTATGGAAGTTCTTATACTCCAGTCGCAGATTAGGGAAACCGCCGGATCTCCCTACTGCCATATAAAAACCGTCACCTTTAACTTCTGAGTTCGATTTTATCTTATTTTCAGCGCGTTCGAAATAGAATTGCCAGTCGTCGAAACCCTCATAAGCCGCATAGATTGAGTAAAAATCAGTCTCCCTGTCATAGTCTTTAATTCTAAAACCCGAGTTATTTCTGTTAAGCAACGTGCCGTCGGGAGAAAGAGTATCCCTGTTAACATTAACAAATGATACTCCAATATTAAGGCTATTTATCGGTGAGATTGAAAAGTCTACAGCAGTAACGTTATTATAGTCCTGACTTGCCGTGTTTTCATCCAACGTCTCATAGAAGAGATTGTTCCCTTTCAAGAACGTTGCGGATAACCAATCGTTGTCATATTTGAATTTTGCGCCGTTTTCAAGTCTGTTGTCGTAAAATATCGACCTGTCCTCATAGAGATTCAATGTGAGACCACGCCCGAAAAGCTCTTCGAAAGTGCCTGCGTTTAACGAATAATTTTCATTGTCGTAGTAGATGCTCCAATTGACAATATCATTTCTGTCCAGACCATACTCAGAAGGATCATCAAATTCATACCTGAATGTGGCGAACCAGTTTTTGTAAACCGCTGATATATCCGCCCAATTTTCAAAAAAACCAGTTGTAACACCGGAGGAATTCCCGGAACCTGACATTTGAAGATTTTGCAGGCTATTGAGTCTCGTACCGTCGGCGAAACGAACGTTATTCGACCCATAAAAACGAACGTCCTGCGAATAAGCAGTCGATATTGTGAGCGCCATTGTCACGGCAAAGGTTCCTGCTCTCTGCCAATTCATTCTTATTCCTTCTTTTTCCATGAACCGGCCGCCACCAGTTCAGATAACTGCTGGTCAATCTCTTCTTCCCACACGCCTAAAAATCCTGTATATATCCTAACCACATTGCCGGAAGCATCTATAAGCACAGTTAGCGGCAACGCTGAACCGCGGAAATTGTTTAAAAGTTTTCTGTTAGGATCCAGCGGAATAGTGAAATTTAGAGAATGAGCCGATACAAAAGACTTAACAGCGGAAATGGTCCTGGTATCATCCACATTTACTGCAAGGACTACGAGTCCATCCTTGCCATATTTATTTTCTATCTCTTTAATTATAGGAAACTCCTTTCTGCAAGGAGCGCACCATGTCGCCCAAAAGTTCAGTAGTAAGGGGCTCCCTCTATAATCCTTAAGACTTATCCTTTTTCCCGCCAGAGTTTTCATCTTGTAGCCCGGAACGCTCCCCTGTAAAGGAGATATCGGAAAGGCGGTTTCCGTACCAAAGAAAATAATAAGCGCTGTTGTAATCAAACAAAGATTTGTTTTCATTTTAAGAGAGTTACCTTTTGTACCATATGCCTGTCTCCTGTTTGCAGCTGTGAAAAATATATCCCCGAAGATACGCTCTTTCCATTTCTGTCCTTACCATCCCAGATATAAGAATAAGCGCCCGGTCCGAGCGTACCATTAAAAAGCGTGATAATTTCCCTACCGAGTTGGTCGTAAATTTTCAATTTCAGGGTCGATCGGACATTTAGATCAAAGGATATCGTCGTGGATGGATTAAATGGGTTTGGATATGCATTGTGAAGTTCTATTTCATTTGGTAAATTTACAGGGTCATCCTCAACAGACACAACTACGGTAGTATTATTATCTATGATCTCGTCTAATGTTTCAAGGTCAAATGCTACTTCGGAATATATTAAGCGACCGT
Organism: Candidatus Neomarinimicrobiota bacterium; assembly: GCA_022573815.1. NCBI lineage: Bacteria > Pseudomonadati > Fidelibacterota > Fidelibacterota bacterium. The sequence continues at coordinate 11,592 of JACZTG010000040.1, read as the reverse complement.
CAGCGCTAACGATTGCGTTGTACGGAAAGGCGGAAAATGCTAAAGAACCGCTATAACTCGCAAATACGTCTCCTTCATCTATTACAACTAAATGGGTAATTAGATAAAGACCCACCCACAGCTCCGCCGTATCAATCTGCTCCTTGAAACCAATCGATAACACTTGAAAATTTCTGTCTTTATACTTCTCCCACAGTTCTGTTTGTATTTCAGGCGCTTCCTGCTGGCATGGAGGGCACGCGAACCACCAGAATGTGAGCAGCACGACATCTCCGCTATAGTCGAAAAATGTAATCTCGGTGCCGTCATAACTTTGTAATGTGAAATCAGAAACTACATCGTTCACCTGATATTGAGCATTAGCGGTTGAAAAAGTCAACAGCGCCAAAAACAGTAACATGGCTGCCTTCTTCACTTTTTTTCCGTTTTCATATACACTGTCCTTCATTTAGTGTATCGTAAATATAATACATATTTACATATAATTAAGCTTCACGATAAGCTCAGTAATGAATATTTCTAACACTGATAATACATTTTATTGCGAATTATATATGTAATCCAGCTTCCAATTTATACGTTATAGCCAGAAACTCTTTATTCGCAATTTACCGTATATTAAGATCTAAATATAAAATTATTGTAAATAAGTCAGTATTTCATCAATGGAGGGACAGCTAAATGCTGATTAAAACGATTGTTCCAGACAGTTATCATCGGAATACCCGTTAACTCAATTCTATCCAAATAATCGTGTTTGATCTCTATTTCCGCCATATCTCTTAGAGCCTTGACCTGTCGGATAATTCCTTCTTTATTCAGGGTGGAATCTTCATTCGCAAAAGAGCCCAAACCTTTTATACTTAAAAAATACGTGCTCCACATCTTAACGTCCTCTTTCACTCTATCAGCGGACTGTAAACCGATCTGTTTTGCTCTTACAGCGAGATAGTGATCGGTAACGCTGCTTTTTAAAAAATCAGTCATTGTTTTGCGAAGGGACGCGCGACTGCTTTTATCTATTGGATAATTATAATTCCTTAGCATCACCGTGACGTCATGTCCATCCCACATAAAATCGGGTGTTTTTATGACCGGCAAAGAAAGGTCAATATCGTCGGATATCGTCAATTCTTCGTTCATAATTTGCGATAACGGAGACTCGTCATCTTCATTCAGTTCCAGTCTCCTTTCAATAAATTTAATGACCGCTTCAAGACCGTCTCCTTTCTGTTTTACAGTTACGGGCTTCATAAGTTTTGATACATAATCATCTGCCAATACGCTCTCCATCCTTGCCTGAAGTACCTCTTTAACTTGAGAGTGTTTTATACTTACCTGATATGGGGTTAAGATTATATCCTGAGACGCATGTTCAACGTAAAGAACAGCAAATCCGTTTGGTAATTTTAGAATACCTGACATCTCACCAACGGCTGTCTGATAAGCGGATATTTCTACTTGAAATGGAGCAGTACCGTCCCCCCAGTGAAATGACGAACCTCCAATGCGAATCATAGAATCACCTTCAGATTCTTTTAACAAATCCTTAAAGTTCCCCCCGGATTTTTTAAATTTAATCCAATTATCCGCGATGTTTTCATCTTCCGTTACCAATGTCTTAACTGTCATACGAATCAATGACTTTCTCAGCGCAAGATCGATTATTTGTGAATCGGGAGCTGCATTAGTTCGAATCTCTTCAAAGAAAAGTTCACGAATCAATGATTGCTGTTCTATAAACTTTATTGCTTCCTTGTAATCAGGTGAATCCTCAAGACCTCGTTCTTTAGCCAATTGACTCAAAGTTAATTCGTCAATCAGCATGTCCAGGGCCCGTTTATTCCTGTCTTTATGCTTATGAATCCCGGGGATTGCAGTAAGCTCTATCCGTCTTACCATCTCACTTTTTATGATTGGCACACCGTTGACGACCGCAACAACTTCTTCAATGATTTGGTCGGTTTTCTTTTCACAGCTGACCAATAATAAGATTGCTGAAATAACCAGAATCTTTCGGTAGCTCATTATATTAATTCCTTCCAGTACGACCATAATGAAATATAAGGATTAAAAACATTATTAATTTGTTTCACCAGACTTCACATGGTAAAAGTGAGACTATTGATGAGCCGCAAAGACATAATTTAATGGCGTTATTTATCTGAGAAGCATCGACATATTTACTCTAATAACTTATCGAATGGCTTTGTGAATTCAAATCCCGTATACGGCGCATCGTCAAGATGTCTGATTGCCCAGATATAATACATATGATACCCCGGCGCCGACACCTGACTGTGGTCCTTAGAATCCGTTATCTTTAATAAGTCCTGATGCTTGATATTGAAGACATCCTCACCGAGCTCTCCATGACCATATCCTTCTTGAGGAGAGAACTCATAATAGTAAATTTCCGGCTGAATATGGTGATGCGGTGGATAACTGCTCCACTTGCCCGGGAAATTTAATACTTCTCCTAAAACTAATTTCGCGTTCTCCGGTGCAATCGTTCTGTCAAAAACCAATCGAACCAGACGATAACACGTTCCGTCAAGTATATTCTCTCCTCTTCGCTCAACATCGATTTCTTCGGGAAGATATATTTTCCCATCAAATCGGGAGCTGTTCAGAGTGCTTATCACAGCCAGGCGAGTATCTTCTTCTGTTGTAATTTTAATTTCATCTCCCGCAGGAAAATGTGCAACTACAGGGTTTTGTTCAATCCAGTTATTCCTGTCGAATTTTATTTCTTGATTATTGTACTCCAAAGTGCCCTTTCCTTCGATAATCAGGAGTGCGGTTTCACATTCATTCGAAAGAATTGTCTCCTCTGAATTTGCGGTCATTTGCAGGATTTGAAATCTCAAACCTGTATCATCGTCAGGCGTCAGGTATTCATTGTAGCCGGCTGAAAACGTCTTATCCCGAAACAGCTTAACAAGACTCATTATCAAGTACCGAGTATTCGTCCGCGTACTATGCTTACCAAACTATCATAGCCGCTTAGAAATTGACTGAGAGTATTAACAGACGGACCGAATTTTAGGAAATCGTCAACACCCATACCGTCTTCCTCGTAAGCCATTCTGAAGTCAACGAACTTCTCCGATAGTTGCTTGACTATTTCCGGATCAACATCGTCATCCATTCGTGCCTTTACATCTATATCGGATTCATTAAATTTATTCCACCAATCGTAGGGCATACTGATGACGACCTTGCCTCCAACTAATTCTGACCAGTGCATATGACACCTGAAGGCTGCGGACAGGAGTTTACTCTTGTATCCTCGCTCATTGAATATCTTGTATGCCTTTTTAAATATTGCCACGCCCGCCCAGTCCAGATAATCGGAATCAATCGAAATATTTTCTTCACTCATAACCCTTCTTAATTGATCATCTATTCGTCCTACCATTATAGTAACGTAAGGAGAGAGATTGGAGGTATCCACTCCGTTTTCTTCTGCTCTTTTCCAACCCCGTTCTACAGCTTCGGCACATTGAATCGCCTGAGGGAGGGAAAAGCTGACAGTGGCGTTGGTGGTAATACCTTGACTTACCAGTTCTTCAATAGCATCAAGTCCCGGACCAATTGCCGGGCATTTTATGGCTATGTTTGGCGCTAATCCCGCCAAATGCTTCGCCTGCTCCACCATTTTCTCAGGATTCTGATAATACTTTGGATTCACCTGAAGCGAGAGCTTTCCTTTCTCACCATTTGTCTGATGATAGACAGGTTCGAGTATTTTTGCCGCACGGGTTCCAATATCATCTACTAAATCCCATGTGATTTCATCTTCGGTTCCATTGGGATTTTCCGAGATCAGCCGGTCAATGACAGGCAGCCACTCATCAGGTTTATTTTCGACGACCGCCTTAATAATAACCGGATTGGAGGTGGCTCCTACCGCGCCCTTATCAACAGCATCCTGCAATTCTTTCAGATCACATGAATCATTCCACCAGTCGCTCCCGAAGTCGCTGGTAATTTGCATTTTTGATTTATCCATCTATCACCTTCTAACGTTAATAATTTATACGTTTACCAATTCGTTTATATATCGTTTTGCGATTTTAGCATATTTAAGCGGATTAGTTTTGGCTGGATCTCCTTCGGCTTCCACTATCATCCACCCATTATAGTTCGACCCCATAATAACATCGAAAATCGGATTAAAATCTATCATACCGTCTCCCGGAACAGTAAAAACTCCTTCTATAACTGAATCCAGAAAGGAAGCATCCTCATCCAACATCTTGGTCATAACGTTCTCGCGAATGTCCTTCAGGTGAATATGACGAATACGATCCATATATCTTTCAAAAACCGGTAGCGGGGCAAACCCCGAAAACAGCATATGGCCTGAATCCGCGCACAGGTAAACCTTATCATCCGCGGTAGAGGACATCAATCGGTCAATCTCCTCTTCAGTCTGAACTCCGGTTCCCATATGGTGGTGGTAAGCAGGGAATATCCCATAAGTATCGCATAATTCACCGGTTTTTTTTAAGCCTGTAATGAGACGATCCCATTCTCTGTCATCAAAGACCGGTTTATTTGATAAAGGCATATTCCTTTCGCTATGGACACTCCCGCTGCACTCCGCAATGTTTATTACATTTGTTCCCATTGCCGAGAGAAATTCAAGGCTCTCTTTAATCCCGGACAGCTCGGCTTCCAAATCGTTGTTCTCGACAAAAAAAGTGGAATGCCACTTAGAGGCTAATGTTAATTCATATTTCGTGAGCAATGGTTTTAGGGCGCTGACTTCGGTTGGATACTTATGCCCTAATTCCGTTCCCGCATATCCTGCTTCCTGCATCTCGGATAGACATCTGTCAAGCGAAATGTCCGCTCCCAGCTCGTGAATATCGTCATTCGACCAATTGATAGGTGCGATTCCCAATTTTACATTCTGCTGACTCACTAAAAATACCGTTCTTTCTTTACTTTTTCCTCATATTCCTTTCGCGCTTCCTGTACCGTCTTCATATCTGAAACTTCCGCTATCGGAACATCCCACCATGATTCGTAGCCGGGAACATCAGATGGTTCAAGTTCAATGACGATTGCCGTGGTCTTTTCATTTCCCCTAGCCTGTTTCAGCGCGGAAATAAACTCTTCGCGTGTTCCGGCTTTGATGCCTTCAGCGCCGAGGGAAATGATATTCTCTACAAAGTCGATTTCAAGAAAATCACCCGTTAGTTTTCCCGTCTTTGCGTCTCGATGCCGTAACTTATTTCCAAATCCCAAACTTCCGAGGCTTTTCGACAGACCATCGATACTACCATAACCATGATTATTCACGATGATAAGAATAATCTTCTTATTTTCCTGAAGAGACGTGACAATCTCAGTGTGCATCATAAGGTAAGAGCCGTCTCCGACCATAACGAAAACATCACCCTCCTCTTTTGCAAACTTTACACCCAAACCACCGGCAATTTCATATCCCATACATGAATAGCCATATTCCATGTGGTAATGTTCGCCGTTCTCCGCCCGCCATAGTTTATGCAGATCGCCCGGAAGGCTTCCAGCGGCGCCGACTAATGTATCCTTGTCGGTCATGAATTCATTCAAAATACCGATCAGTTCGCCTTGAGTGAACTTTTCATTATTTTCGGATGAGAATATTCGATCACACTCTTTATTCCACTCATGAACTAATTTTTGAATGGTCTCTTCGTAATCCCGAGAAACAGAGTAATCGTTATCCGACAGCATTTGGCTCAGCCTTTCCAAGGTTGCCTTCGCATCCCCTACCAGCATCAGCGATGAATGCTTACCCGCATCAAACGGCGATACGTTGATGGTGATGAACTTCACGTCAGGGTTCTGAAATTGTGTTTTTGAAGCTGTGGTAAAATCGGATAAACGAGTTCCTACAGCAATCACAAGATCAGCCTCTTTCGCAATCCGATTGGCGGCTGAAGTTCCTGTAGCCCCGATTCCCTGCAGGTTCTTATCATATTTCCAATTAAGAGAACCTTTTCCCGCTTGAGTTTCGCCGACCGGTATTCCGGTGGACTCGCAAAATGCCGCCAATGCATCAGTAGCTCCGGAATATATCACACCGCCGCCTGAAATAATCAGCGGTTTCGCGGATTTTTTGATTAATTCCGTTGCACGATGTAACAATGTGCTGTCAGGGAGCATACGCGGAACGTAGTGGACTCTCTTTTCGAAAAATGTCTTGGGAAAATCATATGCTTCGGCTTGCACATCCTGCGGCAGAGCAATTGTCACTGCCCCTGTCTCCGAAGGATTTGTAAGAACACGCATCGCCTCAGGAAACGACGTAAGAATCTGCTCCGGTCGATTTATACGGTCCCAATAACGGCTCACAGCTTTAAGGCTGTCATTTACCGACAGGTCCTGACTGAGAGGATGCTCCAATTGTTGAAGAACGGGCCCGACGTTCCTTCTTGAGAATGTATCGCCCGGCAGTAGAAGTACCGGAACTCTATTGATAGTAGCGCCAGCCGCCCCGGTTACCATATTAGTAGCGCCGGGACCTACCGAAGAAGTACAGGCGAATGCCTTCATCCGGTGATTTTGTTTGGCAAAAGCCGCAGCAATATGCACCATCGCTTGTTCGTTCCGGGGAAGGTAATGAGTGAACTCCCCATCTTGCTCAAGCGCCTGCCCTATTCCTGCAACATTTCCATGACCGAATATTCCCCACATTCCTGCAAAAAACGGGTGACTATCATCATCTAACTCAATCCACTGAGCTTTTAAAAAACGAATAATGGCTTGAGCAGTGGTTAACCTGATAGTTTCTATCATTCTATTTTCTCGATCTTGTCTGATTTATTTAGGTTCAATAATTTACTAATAATTCTGTAAAAAAATAACGGTCAGTTTAATTTATAGACCTAATCCCACTTTTTCATATATATTTTCCATGAGCTCAACATTCTTATATCCGTCAAGATATGTGGCGACCAGGGCATTTTCCCCGGAATCCCGACCTAAAAGCCTATCCACAAATATCTCGTCTTCCTGTATGAAACCCCATCGCTCGTCAACAGGAAGCGTCGAAAAATTTAGTTTTTCAACCGGCACATTTAAGTCCATACAAAAAGTAACAGTTTCCATCTCATCACTAACGATAGAAGCGTGAACTCCATAAATTTCCACCCGTTCAAATGGGAATATCCATGTTGTGTGAGCGCTGGATGAAAAAACGCCGTGAATCCCATTTTCCATTTCGAATATCATGGAAAAATCATCCACGCACGGGTAAACCGATTTTGACCCAACAGCCGTGACCTCCTTCACCTCACCAAACAGATAACGCACCATATCAATAAGATGAAGCGTAGATTCAAATAGGAATCCGCCTGTGATTTTAGAATCGCTGGTCCATGGCGGAACTTTGAGCTCACCGCGGTTCATTTTTATGTTAAAGGATTTCGGCGTGAGCTCCCCGTTCTTTATCAGTTCTTTCATTTTTTTGTAAACAGGGGCAAGCCTCCTGCTGAATCCAAGCTGGTAAACGCCCCCTTCTTTTTCAGCAGCATCCACTATCTTCTGAGCGTCTGAGAGATTTAATGCAAAAGGTTTTTCACAAAAGACGCCCTTACCCTGATTCAATACCTTTAGCGTTAAATCTGCATGGAACTTATTGGGAACTGTAACATAAACGGCATCAGAATCAGTAATGACATCCTCAGCGCTGGAGAGCGCCTGCATCCCGAAATCGGCAGCAAATCTTTCCCCGCTGTCATTCTGAACATCGTAAACTGAACCCAATTTCACGGCGTCATTTTGCTGCAATATTCCGGCATGGGTTCTCGCTATCGCTCCTGTTCCGATGATGCCGATTGTTACGCTGTCCATGTTATTTATTTCCCGGAAGGATAGTCATCGTCAATCCTCGCTATGACATCCTGATACGTGAGGTCAAAAGGTCCCTCTTTTTCCAACTTCATTGAGGTAACGGCGGCGGCAAACCTGCACGACTCCCCGGGTGACGCATTTAATCGACTCGCAATATACGAGACCATCGCTGTATCGCCGCGACCCGTTCGGCCATTTATAGAATGAGGAGTGAACTGCGCTTCAAATACTTCGTCTTCAGCATAGACTAACATACCGTGTTTATGTGTGATGACCACCTCACGGGGTCCCCATTCAGCGATTATTCGCGCTGCCTTTGCTATCTCCTTTTCACCCGTAATAACTTCTGCTTCAACGGAATCCGCTTTAACCGTGTGAATCTTTTTCAATCCGCGTTCCTTATCGGGCCAATCAACGAATATCAAATCCTTACCGTCTCTAACCCGTAGTACACCCTGTAGGTCCAGGGACACTTTTTCAAACTTGGAGGTTATCTGTTCAATTAGGTGTAGAGGTACTTCCCCTGCCATGATGGGTCCTATATGAAATATTTTGGTGGTGATATCCGGTATATGTTCTGTTTTAAATTCACCTGCGAACGCAATCGGTTCACAAATTCTTCTATCATGATTTTCCCCATAATATGTATTCTTAATACCACTGGTTACTTCAGTTTCGTAAGAATAAACTTCTATACCATCTTTTTTCATTACGTCAAGGTAAGAGAAATCATCCCTGGAAAGAAGAGTAATAGCTGCAACGGAATAATTCAACTTCGATAAAGCCATAGCGCCATAATAAACAGCTCCGCCAATAGCTTCTTTTTCCTTTCCATTGATGACCAATATATCTTTTGCAATATGCCCTAATATAACTACATCATAATTCGCAATATTCACAGTATCGGTAGCTCCCGAGTTTTGATGAAAGAATACCGGCTTTAAAATGGTTGAATTAAAAGTCTATGATTCGTAAGAATTCGCTCTTTGAGGGCATATTTAGATTTTAATCTCAAGCCCATCATATGCAACGCGTAAATTATTATAAGGAGCTAATTTTTCAACTAATTCTTCATGAGACAGGTTATTATGCCCGATATGAGAGATAATGAAAGATATTTTCGGATATTTTTTCGCAATTTTAATAACGCTGATAACGTCAATGTGGTCAGTACCGCCGTCATAACCCGGTGTATGGAATATGACGAGGCTCGCCTTTTTGACCTGTTTTTTCTCATAATCGCTTAACGTTAAACTTACGCTGTCGTTAAAATGAACTATGCGTTTATCACCATTTATGATGATCAAACCGTGGGTTGGTACCTTATGATTTACCGCGAATGCTTTGAATTTTATGTGCCCTATTTTAACCGTTTCCCGGTCATGCATTATATGAAATTTACACCTATCATACAGCCGTTCAGTCGTTTCGAAATTTGCAAGCGCAGACATATTACCATATACTGGAATTTTTTCTGCATTCCACCACTCAAATTCGGTTATTCCTCCGACGTGATCCCAATGTTTGTGAGAAAGAAATATCGCATCTATTTTAAATATTTTTTCTTCATTCACTATCCGTCCGATGTCGATGGGCGTATCGAGTATAATTGCTCCCGATTCGTTTTTTATTATTACACATACCCGGCGACGGCGGTTTTTTCCTTTAGCATCTCTTGCAATCTTACACCGGTCGCACTTACAACCGATTGCAGGGATACCCCTCCCGTCACCTGTTCCGGTAAATTTTATTTTCATAAAGATTTTCCTCCGTTTACCTGAAGACCACGTTCAATACGACTAATGATATGGCGAGGACTATGCCGAAATACCCGACTTTTTTCGAATCCATAATAAAAAGTTCTTTCCATTTGATCCTTTGTCCTGGTGATAGATATGATGCGATTGCTAATATCGCATAACCCAATACGATGACCCATCCTGTCCGGTTTAACCAATTCATATCAGGGAATATGAAATATCTGAATAAGAGCGATACCACTGCACTGCCGACAAAAATATATGTAACAAGTTTCCTCGGAGCATTGGAGCAGAACACCGCTGCCAGAAGTAGTATCGTAAAAGATGCCTTTATATGATAAGATATCTCGTTAGTCAGAAGTGAAAGAGGGAAATTAAATCCATGATATTTTATATAGATAAGTGAAAATGCGAACATAATCCCGGAAAGCGCTATGAATCCGATTGAATTCCTTCCAATATTAATCAACTTTTCATCCGAAGCATCTTTATTAACGTATCTTTTATAAATATCAAAAGTAAATAGTGTGCTCACGGAGTTCACTATGGAATCCACCGTACTCATCAGAGAAGCAAATAGCCCCATCAATACGAATCCGCGGACCCCCGGAGACAGCAAGGTGTTTATCAACACTATGTATGCCTGGTCAGGATCAGCCAGGGGTTTATGAAAACCTACCAGCGCAATTGGCGGTATTATTATCAAAGCTGCAAAAATATATTTTAAAAACCCGCCGACTATCAATCCGATCTGAGCATCCTTTAGAGATCGTGCAGCAAGAGACCTTTGCAGAATTACCTGGTTTGCGCCCCAGTATTGGATATGCAACAGGAGCATACCGAAGAACACGGCAGGCCAAGGTACTTTCGGGTGATCGGATGGTAAGAAAAGATGCATCAAATGATCTCTTCCGGTCGTGATATTTGCATAATTGTCAGGATTATACAATTCCGAGAAACCGCCCACTGCTTTTACCGCTAATACCAATACTATAAATGCGCCGCCTAACAAGGTAACCAACTGAATCATGTCCGTACGAACCACCGCGGCAAGGCCACCGAAATAGACATATACAGAAGAAAACACGCCCATTAGAACCACAATGATGTAAAGCCTGACTACAGGGTCTGAATGAAGAAACTGCAATTGATCTGCAAAAATACCGTTTATTGCGATGCTTCCCCAGTAAAGCGCTCCTCCCATGTAAACAATTCCGAACAGAATCAGGGAAAAGATAGCATAACTCAGAGCTACGAAACTTCCAAATTTTGCCTCGAAGAACTGTGTAATGGTAAATACTTTCATACGCAGATAGAGTGGAACAAAAAAGAAAGCAGCGAGAAGAATACCAAAGACTGCATCTATCTCAAAATTTGCCCACGCAAGACCGTAAACGTATGCAGCGCCGCCCATGCCGATAAAATGACCTGCTTGAATGTTGGTAGCGATTGTGGACATCGCTATAGCAGGCCAGCGAAGACTCCTTCCACTCAGAAAATAAGTAGCGGAATCTTTTTTCTGCTGACCGCTTTTATACATTCCAATCAGGAAAATGACTACGAAATAAACGAGTACCATTATCAGATCTATATTCATCTTAAGGGCGCCTTTTTTTTGTTAATTCTTCCGCTGTCATTTTTACAAAATAATATTTTTGTATTTATTTCTCGGAAAGATAATTTTGCGGATATATAAGAGTCAATGATTTAATTTAATAAAATGTGTATTAATATTTTATGATAAACCAGCTGAAAATTCCTGCCGCAAAACCTCGAATAGCATTTTTCTTTTCATATGTCTTGTGCACATTCAGACGTGCTTTAAACAGAAATTTAATCAAGAATCTAATTGGGATTTACGGTTATATATGTGACAGTAATATTAACCTCTATGGAAATAATTCCACTCAGTTTTTAATAATTCAGTAATTCTTACTTTTATTTCGGTAATTCCATAATCACAAAAACAAAGCCCTGC
>JACZTG010000039.1 GCA_022573815.1 Candidatus Neomarinimicrobiota bacterium | reverse complement strand
AATATTAGAAATTTTATTATTTATCGATTGTGATAATCTGATCAAACTTTATCTCGAAATTAAGTATCCGTGACTCCCCCTCTTCTCCACGTAAATTAACTCCGGGAATTATCAACCTGTAATCTTTAACCTCTTCATTCAACTCCGGGAATGTAAGCGCGTATGTAATTTTCGCATCGCTGTAAATCTCTTCTGTCCTATCGGGTAATCTAATAGATGAATTCGCTTTCTTCACATTTTTTACCCAGATCAGGTTGCCGCCGTAGTTAAAGCGCGGATAATAATGGATATTTCTAAAGCCTTGTCTCCCTCTTCTATGGAATCTCGAACGACCGGGATAGAACGGATAATAATGCCATCCATAATTTATTGAGAAATACGACCAGGCATCAGGCTCCACAACATGATAGTAAATATCTTTGGAATCGCTATTTTCTAATGACATAGGTAACGGTCTGTATTGATTTCCGAATGAATCCACCAACCGTGCCTTAGCGGGATTAAGATCAATTTTACTTTTACGATTATTCTTAACCGTTACCCAAAATGTAGGATGTAACGTTCCTTTGTTAGGATCAGGTAATATTACTCCCCTGACTGCTACTTCTACATTCTCTTTTGTCATTGTGACCGACGCCGATTGAAAATTCACATCCGCTTTGGCGGCTTGTTTTCCCGGCTCGATGTGGATGCTCCTCTGAGGACCCGAACAGCCGAATGCTGTGATTCCTGCGAAAATTAACACCGGTATTAAATATGACTTAACATTCTTTCTTTTCATAATTCATCATCCTCCGTTATCAGCACTGTTTGAGTATTCTCTTCGTTCTCTAATTAGTTAGATGATTGAAATAGGAAAACGTTTAAAATTTTAATAATAATTGCCGAAAATGATAATCAAGAAAATAAAACAAGGCTAATCAAATGATTAGCCTCACAGAAATAATTGTTATTATAGAATAACTCAGATCACTCTTTCGTTTCCGCCGTCAATAGGTATTTGAGCGCCCGTAGTTTTGGAAAATGAAGTGCCGGCTATAGTGCAGATCAACTCAGCCACATCCCGTGAAGTGATTTCCGTCTTGAGAACATTATTCGTCTTATACTCTTCAACGCTTATTCCATAATTATCTGCGCGTTCCTTTAACAGTTCCGGTGTCCAAATTTGGGTGTCATAAACAGCATTTGGATGAACCACATTGACTCTGATAGCGTCCCCACCGAGCTCTAATGCCGCCACCCTGGCTAGCTGAGTAAGTCCTGCCTTCGCCACCGAATAAGCTGCGGCTCCCGGTCCCGGTGCGGGCACGTTTTTTGATGCCACCATTACCACAGCAGGTTCAATTCCATTTCTTAGAAATGGAATGCATGTCTTAAGCAACAGTTGATGGCTCGTAAGATTTACAGCCAAGCTTTTATCCCAATCAGCTGCTTCCATATCTGATATATTGCTGCTTGACGGAAATATCCCAGCGTTACTCACCACTATATCCAATCCGCCGAATTTCCTTATGACAGCATCCACAGAATCTTTTACGCTTGATTCGGAGGTCAGGTCACACTCGATTCCAAAGATTCCTGCTTCTTTATTGAAATCAACGACCGCCGGATTTATATCTAATGCTGCCACTGCCGCTCCTCTTGCCAGGAGTAAATTTGCTACGGACTTACCGATACCACTCGCAGCTCCTGTCACTAAGGCTATTTTTCCTTGAAATTCGAGAGAGCTTCCGGTCTTTTTTAATTTCGCCTGTTCCAATTCCCAGTACTCAATTGCAAAAAGGTCTTTCTCCGGAAGGGCTGTCCATCCCCCAAGATTTTCCGCTTGCTGAATAGCGTTTATCGTATGATCTTTTATGTCTGATACTATTCCGGCGGCTTTCAGAGATGTCCCGAATGAAATTATTCCATGCTCTTTCCAGACAGCCCATCGTGGGGCGGAATCAAGGCTTGTTAATTTTCCGTCCGTATTGCGGTCGAAATATTTTTTATAAGATTCTGAAAACTCGTCAATATCCTTGATCGGCTCATTTCCCAAAATGACTGGCATTTGTTTGGTTCTGATAATATGGTCGGGCGTCAATGGTCCACGCGAGGAAATATCATTCAGATTTGAAAGGTTCGAATAAGCAACAGAATCTGCTCCATTGTCAAGCAGGGCAAGGATAGGCGCCCCGAATATTTCCATTACTTTTTTCCGTATGGAGGATAATGCTAATGGATCGTCTTTCGACTTTATTGATGCACCAGTGAGTTCTTTCCCGTTTTGTTTCAGATATTCTTCGGCTTCAGTGACTATATCAATCATTTTAAGATAGCTGCTTTTAGCGTCATCGTCGAATGTGAAAACGCCATGGTTCATCAAAATAATTCCCTGAAGATCTTCCCATTTAACGTCTTTAGTCATATCGTATATTTTTTGGGCGAGGATGAATCCCGGCATCACGTAAGGCACTATCAGCACTCTCTCACCGTAAATTTCTTTGATCTTATCCTCTCCGTTAGGAGTATTACTAATGGTAACAACAGCATCTGCGTGTGTATGGTCAACGAACTTAAATGGTATCAAGGCGTGCAGAACTGCTTCCACTGATGGAGTGGGAGCGCCTGGTTCGGTCATGGCCGCTCTTTGGAGTTTTACCATATCTGAATCGCCGAGACTATCGAGAGTTGCCATCTTTATCAGCTGCTCCAATTTTACGGGAGCGAACCCGGCGGCTTCAATAGTTCCAAGATCCCAACCGCTTCCTTTTATATATATTATCTTTTCCTCTTCGCCGAAGATATTTCTTTCACTCACTTTTACCGATGTGTTGCCTCCGCCGTGTAAAACAAGATTGGGGTCAGCGCCTAAGAGGCGAGATGTGTAAACTCTCATCCTAAGTGCATTGTCAGCGCGTTTTTTGCCTTCTGAGTCTATCCAAAGGCTTAGCATAAATATCCTCCCAGAATATAAATTTTAATTTGTATCTACATCCATCATAGTACGTATTTATTGAATAAATCGGCTTAATAATTTAGGCCGATAAGTGTGAAATGTAACAAATTAAAAATAGTTCTTGACAAATAAACCGACTGGTCATATATTGGCGCCGTGACAAAACACGAAGATAAAAAATTAGAGATTATTCAGAAAAGTTCTGAGATAATGTATCTCAAAGGATATAACGCAACAGGCGTGCAGGAGCTCGCCGATGCCGCAAATATCCCAAAAGGCTCATTCTATAATTACTTCAAGAGCAAGGAAGATTTCGCTATTGATCTTATGGATTCTTATTGTGCCATGGGCTGCCAAATGATGAGCGAGATATTAGAAGATAAATCGCTGACCCCATTAAAAAGAATCGAAAAGCTCTTTTCAGAAATGACCGAGCACTTTACAAAAGATGAAAAATTTCAGAAGGGATCTTTTGTAGGCAATTTATGTCAGGAGATGGGAGATATTAGTAAACCTATCAGTAAAGCGGCAGAGCGCAGCTTCAATCATATGAAGGAACCGATAATTAAATTATTGCAGGAAGCGCAAGATGCCGGTGAGATAAGCAAGTCACATGATATAGAAGACTTGGCGGAATTTATGATGAACAGCAAAGAAGGCGCGCTTTTACGGATGAAATCGAGTAAAAATGCGAGGCCGCTCAAGGTTTTTCAGGATATGATTATGCGCTTGCTCCTGATAAAATAAATAGCACAAAATTTTACACTATAAATTATAAACACATACTAACATTACTATTTTGGTATCCTAAGGAGTAAAGAAGAATGTCAGATACGACTAAAATGAGTAAATTTGAACAAAAGGTAGTCGCATATTCCAAATTTGTGATTAGATGGCGTTGGGTTGTTATTCCATTGGTGATCGCATTTGTTGCCTTTGCAGGCAGCGGCGCCCGGTTTATTCAATTCGACAATGATTACAGGTATTTTTTCGGTAAGGATAATCCACAACTTATCGCTTTTGATGCGCTGCAGGATATTTATACTAAAAACGATAATGTTCTCATTGTATTAGAACCGAAAGATGGTGACGTATTCACCAATCAGACTCTTGCCGCTGTGGAGGAACTGACTGAAAAGGCATGGCAAATTCCTTTTGCCATACGGGTGGACGGTTTGTCAAATTTTCAATATACGTATGCCGATGATGACGACCTCATCGTTGAAGATCTTTATACGGATGCGCTAAGTATGACTGAATCTGAATTAGAGCGCGCAAAGGAGATAGCTCTTAATGAAACAAGATTACTTGGAGTTGTTATTCCTCCTGATACAAAAGTGGTAGGAGTAAACGTTACTTTTCAATTTCCGGGCAAGGATGTTGCCGAAACATTTATCGTAGCTGACTATGTAAGGAATTTGGCAAAAGAGATTGAAGCCTCATACCCGGATATTAAAACCCATCTCACTGGGGTTGTTATGTTGAATCACGCTTTTGGTGAAGCGTCTCAGAATGACATGTCGACACTTGTGCCTTTGATGTTCTTAACAATACTTATAGTAATGGCCTTCCTGCTTCGTTCAGTCAGCGGCACGTTTTCTACGTTATTGATCATCATCTTCTCGATAGTAACTGCAATGGGTTTTATGGGATGGCTTGGGATTAAGTTAACAGGACCGTCTTCATCCGCTCCAACCATGATAATGACTCTTGCTGTGGCGGACAGTATTCATATTCTTATTATGATATTGCGTGAGATGCGTAACGGTTCTTCTAAATGGGATGCCATCACTGAAAGCTTAAGGGTTAATATGATGCCTGTGTTTCTAACCAGTTTGACAACTTCTATCGGCTTCCTCAGTATGAATTTCAGTGATGTTCCACCCTTTCATGATCTCGGCAACATCACGACTATAGGAGTTGTTTTTGCGTTTATATATTCCGTTTTGTTTCTCCCCGCAATTATAGCCGTTCTCCCTTTAAGGGTAAAGCAGCAGGATAAGGGCGGGAAACTCTTATTTATGGAGCGTTTAGCTGAATTTGTTATTATTAGAAAAACAGGTCTGCTCTGGGGTTCAGTAGTGCTTGTAATAGCTCTGGCCATGTTCATTCCAAAAAACGAGCTTAACGATTCGTTCGTTAAATATTTCGACGAGAGTATGGTGTTCAGGCAGGATACCGACTTCGTTGTTAATAATCTGACCGGTATCTATACAATTGAATATTCACTGGGAGCCGGAGAAAGCGGCGGAATCAGTAACCCGGATTATCTGAATAAACTTGAAGAATTTGCTGAATGGTATTTGGCTCAACCTGGAGTTGTTCACGTTTACAGGTTAAGCGAAACATTCAAACAATTGAATAAAAGTATGCATGGTGATAATCAGGAGTATTACACCATACCGGTGCAAAGAGATCTCGCAGCTCAGTATCTCCTGTTATATGAGCTTTCGTTGCCGTATGGTCTCGATTTGAACAATTCTTTAAACATAGATAAATCCGCGACTCGATTTACAGTTATTCTCAATGATGTCTCTTCGAGAGAAATTAGAGAACTTGCATCGAGGTCGGAACAGTGGCTGAGAGATAACGCTCCGGAATATATGTTCAGTTCCGGTTCAGGGCCGATGATAATGTTTGCTCACATATCTCGAAAGAATATTAATAGCATGTTAATCGGTACTACAGTCGCGATATTTGTTATCTCGATTGTGTTGATAGTGGCTATGCGCAGTGTGAAACACGGCCTGATAAGCCTCTTGCCAAATTTAGTCCCGGCTATTATGGGTTTCGGAGTATGGGGCATTTTTGTCGGACAAATAGGTATGGGCTTGGCTATGGTTACCGGAATGACTTTGGGTATTGTGGTGGATGACACGGTCCATTTTATGAGCAAATACCTGAGAGCGCGTAGAGAGAAGAATCTTAGCTCCGAAGATGCTGTCAGATATGCTTTCACTACTGTCGGAACAGCGCTTTTTGTGACTACCGTAATATTGGTGGCTGGATTCGGGATTCTTTCTCGATCAGCATTTGATTTGAATTCTGCCATGGGCAAATTGACTCTGATTACCATCACATTCGCGCTTATTACAGATTTCTTTCTCCTTCCCACGCTATTGATGAAAATTGGGAAATCGAAGGAGACAGAAGATACGACTGAAAACATTTCACAATTTGATGATGGGCTTCAACCCGTCACTGCTAACGAATAAAATAATAGAGGTTAAAAAATGTATATAAGTTCAAATTATTCAAACAAATTGAAAAAGAGCCTATTACTGATTTTCCCATTGATGGCTCTTCCGATGCTGTTTCCTGCGGATGCTAAATCACAAACTCCGGAAGAAAGAGGTCTTGAAATAGCAAAAGAGGCCGAAAAACGAGAGTCCGGATTCGGAGATTTCACGTCAGAACTGAACATGACTCTCAGGAATCGGCACGGCGAGGAAAGTACTCGACATATCCGCGTGAAAACCCTTGAAGTCATAGGAGACGGAGATAAATCGTTATCAATCTTTAATACTCCCAGAGACGTGAAAGGCACGGCATTTTTGTCCTTTAGCCACAAAGAGGGACCGGACGATCAATGGCTCTACCTTCCTGCGCTTAAGCGTGTAAAAAGGATTTCATCAAATAACAAGTCGGGTCCGTTTATGGGAAGCGAGTTCGCATTTGAAGATCTTTCATCTCAGGAGGTGGAAAAATATACTTATAAATACCTCCGCGATGAAAATCTAAATGGTATGGATTCTTTCATTTTAGAACGATATCCGGTGGATAAAAAATCGGGCTATACAAGGCAGGTCGTTTGGTTTGACAAAGCTGAATATAGACCTCTGAAAATCGTTTATTATGACCGAAAGAATGCCCTATTAAAAACCTTGGAGTACGATGATTACAGACAATATATTGATAAAATCTGGAGAGCTCATTCCATGTCAATGGTGAACCATCAAACAGGGAAAAGCACCTTGCTCACCTGGAAGGATTACAAATTTCAGAATGGCTACACCGACAGAGATTTCAACAAGAATAGTTTGAAAAACGCGAGATAATCTCCTCTGAATACAAAATTTATCTTGAAGCTGTTTTTATGTCTCCTTTTCCTGATAAGAATGGGAGACATAAATTTTGCTATTGCGCAAACAAGAGCCGAGCTGTCCGGTTCGGTCTCCGTAGAATCCCGGATTTATCAGAATTCTCCGCTTTTTCCCGAACAACATAGGAACTATTTGTCCGCCGCATTTAACCCCGAATATTATGTAGAATGGAGTGATGGCGATCAAGGCTTAATAATAGCGCCTTTTTTACGGTTAGATCAATTTGATTCGGAAAGAACACATTTCGACATCCGAGAATTTATCTGGCGGCTGTCGAAGAGGGATTTTGACCTTAAAATAGGTATCGGCAAAGTATTCTGGGGAGTAACAGAATCCCAACATCTCGTTGATATTATAAATCAGACTGACCAGGTGGAGAGTCCTGACGGCGAGGAAAAAATGGGACAGCCGATGATAAATCTCACTATTATAAAAGATTGGGGCTTCCTTGATCTGTTTATCCTGCCGGGATTTCGGGAACGAACATTTATCGGAAATGAAGGTCGCCTCCGATTTCCATTCATCATAGACACAAAGAGAAGTCAATTTGAAGCAACGAATGAAAACCAGCATATAGATTTCGCAGCGAGGTGGACGCACTCGATCAATATTTTCGATATCGGTCTCTCACATTTCTATGGTACCAGTCGGGAACCTCTGCTTGTTCAAACCGGATTGAACAATGGCTCCCCTACCTTTTCACCGAGATATGACCTGATAAATCAAACAGGTCTCGATCTGCAGGCGAGTCTTGGAGGCTGGTTATGGAAATTTGAGGGTATCGTGAGAAGCGGGCAGCAGAGACAGTTCACTGCCCTCACTTTTGGATTCGAATATACTCTTGTTGGGATTATGGATTCTGACGCAGATCTTGGAATTATTTCGGAATATCTTTACGATGATCGTGGCAACGATGCCTTTACGATCTTTGAAAATGATTTATTCCTCGGTGCGAGGTTGGCATTGAATGATGTTCAATCATCGGCTCTGCTTGCAGGTGTTATTTTTGACAACGATTCCGGGTCTAAACTTCTCCGAGTAGAAGGCTCAAGGCGGTTTGGCGCAGATTGGGTTGTTGAACTCGAGATGGCGGGATTTTACGGAGCAAAACCTTTTGACCTTATTTATGCCTTCCGCAAAGACGATTATTTGGAGCTAAAGGTTTTTAAATACTTTTGATGCCGTTTCTTTACTTAAGCAGTATCATCTTATTTCTGATACGAACGGTGCCTGCCATAAGTTCATAAATATAAACCCCACTCACCTGATTTGATCCATCCCACGTGACTTTATGGTTACCGGCAGGCATCGTGCCAAATAGTGGGCGTGCCACCTCCCGTCCGCGTATGTTATAAATAATCAGGCTCACATCTGAGCGAATTGGAAGCGAATATTCTATTGTCGTTTCAGGATTGAACGGGTTAGGGTAATTTTGAGAAAGCTCAAATGATTCCGGTGCCCCGATCACATCCAATTCAGAAGGCACCTGAAAACGATATACATCTATTCCGGCTTGAATAGGATTAACATATCTTAAAGTCAACTCATCACCGGTTGCCCAGACAGAAGCTCCTCCTTGTTCGAAGAAAAGCAGCCAGGTTGCATTTCGGTTCACTATAGAACGTATTTTAATTGCATTATTTTGATAATTTTCATTGATAACAACAATATAGTCTCGTCCGGTCATTCGATAACGCGCAGAAGCTACTGTTCCAACATCATTCCCGTATGTCGCTTGACCGTCTGCATTCCTGTTGATAACAGCTACTTCTATCTGTCTTCCGGCGCCGTCATTACCTTCCAAATCCCACAGCTCGAATGGAATCCGTAACTGCACGTTTGCGAATCCAGTTAAATCAGACACTCCAAATGCTTCTCGTTCCCATTGTGTGGAGAACGATCCGCCTGAAGTCACGGGACTGTCATTATCTCCGGCATCCACACCGGTAAATCTGAATTGGAGATCAACCTGTGAGGCATCTATTGTAGGTACATAAGTACTTGAGCCAAATTCAAACCAGAATCCTGTAGGATTTCCGAACAACTGAGCGTCGCCCCAGAGACTTAAACCTCCAGCACCTGTTTGTTCTACACTGCGAAAAGTTTTTGGTCCTTTAAAAATAATATCCTCAAATGTTACCTTAAATCCTTCCGTAATAGGGACAGTGCTGCTGTATTTATCATCGGGAAATGGTTCGGATTGAAATAACATAGTAGAAGTTGAAAGGTTTTCTAAATTGAAAGAAAACAGTGATTCTACTTTATTAATCGTAATTTCATAGCTCTCGTTCGTCAATGCTGAAGGGTCTGCGATCCGAAAACCCACCGAACCGTAAGCTGTCCCTTCTGTATGATCAACCGAATTGACTTCAGTGCCGAATGAAAGTTCACCTACCGGCATTATCAGCTCTGACACCCATATGTTCTGCTGCTTATCAACTATTGAATACCGCAAATTAAGCAGATGCCCATCCGGCGTATCATCCGCCATCACGAAATATCGGCTGAGCGTATCCCCTAATTCAGTGGTTCCGGGCAAAATATTTTCTACTTCCGTCATCTTCAGTGTATTTTGCTCTACGACATACTCATCAAATAAAAATGTGCCTACTGTAGCGGAACCAATACTGAGAACACTTCCGTTTTTGATTACCGGGCTAAAGACGATTTTCTCTCCTACGTTAATAGCGCCGTCTTCATTGATATTATCGCTCACGATAATAAGTTCATCCCATTCCACAGGCCCTAAAGTCGTTATATTATCCAGAAGATGATCCCACTTGGTTGTATCTGAGCCTGATATGACTAACACATTTGCGTACATACCATACGATTTTTGGATCACAAGTTGCTCAATCCCCCAGATACTGTCGTTGGCGGCTCCGTCAGCGCTGTTCCCATCGTCGGATAGATTTAGAGTCTCTTCCAAAACATTTTCATAATTATATATTTTCGCTATCACCTCATCTACGCTGTTATGAGCAGCTACTGTCAAATTCATTATCGCTTCAGATGCGGATGGATGAGTTATATCCAGATTCGCTCCGGGAATATCGCTGAACATATTTTGACCAAATGAAAGGGCTAACCGCGCAGTCTTTTTCATCTCTACTATGCTCTCAAATCTGCTCCCGCCTATTCCAGCAACAAAGGCAATTATCACTTCCTGAGTATCGCCTAAAGCCATACTGAACGGGCCCAAACTCATTATCATCCTCCGATCTCCCGGACCAAGTGGATTTCCGTCAACCCAACCTGTGCCTGCAACGGGATCACCGGCAAGCGTGAAGAGTGTTGCTATACCAGTAACAGGATCGATAAAAGGGTTGCCGGTTGCAGGTTGTAAACCACGCATCCTGTTATACCATTGAATCGTTGCTTCATATGTTCCAATGGGCGGATCACCAAAGGAAGGAGGTTCAAATATAAAAGATGACAACGACAAATTTTTATATTCATTACGGACACCAAAATCCCTGATCGCATCCTCTCCCGGAGAGGGAACAATTGGTCCCTGAATCAGAGTATAACCCACCGAGGGCGGAGGAAGTGCATATTTAAGAAATCCTTTATCAATATCACTTGAATTATAGACATATCCGGTATTTATTAAAGTATCCACACCAACAAAATCATCTCCAAAATCTCCTAAGTCAGGATCACTCCACTGGGATATGTACATACTGTCGATCGTAGCATCAACAGAAGTGCTATCGGTGCCTTTGTAGATCAGACGGTTTCGCCGGAATATTATATTTCCAAGCCTTCCCTCGCTGTCATATGCCCACATAGTAACCTGATGCTCTAATCCTATCGAAGGTGATCCTAAAAATCCTGTAACAGCACCGTCAGAAAGATCATTTGCAACAAACCAGATAACCTGATCTGCATCTGCCAAACCGGGTCGGTCATTTACCGGGTCATAAACACCGTCACCGTTATCATCATAATAAGGAGCGCCTTTTTCCCAAGGCCATTCATTCCAGTCGGTTTGATATTGTGCTCTTATCTCGGAAATTTGAGCATCGCTTACCATCGAATCTGCCACAAATTGAAACAATTCTTTTGCATCCTGTGTTAAGTCAGCCGTAGCCCAGTCCTCCCTGATCCGCCAAATTCTGACGTTAGATGAAGTAGGATCTTCAGCTATTCCTGTCCGTTCACCTAATATTGCTCCCTCAAGTGTGCCGGAAATATATGTATTTCCACCTGCCCTCAATCTCGGTTCATTGCCGTCATTAACCAATCCCGCCCAGAGAAAGCCATCAGCGAAGATAACCCCTGCTGTTCCTTTCGGGAATACCACTCCCGAATTACCCGTGAACGGGTTTCTCCCTGACCAACCATCAGCTCTAATCCAATATGAAATATTGTTCACGTTGGACAGAGTAGCCCGCGGCTTTCCCGCTACTTTACTCAGAGCGAATTTATTTGAATCAGGCGGTTCCTTGGCAATGAGAGAGATAAATCCAATAAAAACCGCCATTATTATAAAAGCAGCTAAGTATGAATATCGTTTAATCATCTAATAATTAGAGTCAGTTGAGTAAAATAATCTACTTTATTTTACGTTTTAAACTACGAATAGTTCAATAATAATAGATCGTAAACTTGACTATGCCGAAAATTGAAGGAATGATTAAAAAGAATGTCAAGCGCGATACGGATAATATGGGATACTGTTGCGAAAAATGAGAATATTAGTCTTCCATCAAAAAATGCTTTGTCAGTAGGTAAGTTTCAATCTAAGCTGCATAAAACCTGTTTCTTTGTGCAAGTGTTCGTACTCTTCAATGAAACCGTATTTCTTGTAAAAGTTTCGACCAATAGTGTTATCCTTAAATACATCAAGTTCCAAAGTATCCCGAATACTTCTGGCATGGTCCATCAATGCGCGTCCTATTCCTTTCCCATGATATTCGGGATCCAAAAATATCGCCCCTACTTCATTCCCGATAAGCGCAATGAATCCAACAACAGCGCCGTTTAACTCATAGACCCATGTCCCGGCATTTGGCAGATTAACAGACTCTATGTTCTTTCGCTCTTGTTCCAAAAATTCTTCGCTAAGGAACGGATGCGCAACCTTAGAAGCCGAATACCACGCTTCCAACAATTCTTCTAAATCCTTATCTTCATATTCCCTTATCATCTTTACCTCTGTTCCGTCGAAATACAATACCCCGCTAAAAAGAAATAATTAGTGTTAAAACAGCCGGTAACAGCAGTCTAACAGTCGCTATTTTCACCTTTTGATAGATTGTTACCCGGCTTTATTTGCCGTAGTTAACGCCACAGCTTACAGTTGTCAAGCTGATTGTCTTATCTTATTGGATAACTTTGATAATATTCATTGACTTTCTGTTCAATATGAGGTAAAACTCACGGTTCGCAACAGGGGAACTATAAATTTAGAAGGGATTTAAGATTCAGATGGAAATACGGAACATAGCGATAATAGCTCATGTTGATCATGGCAAAACCACGTTGACAGACCATCTTATGCAGCAGACGAATATGTCTGACGGGAGTGTGACGATGGATAGTAATGCTCTCGAGCAGGAACGTGGAATTACGATTTACTCAAAGAATACATCGGTTTATTATAAAGACACGAAAATTAATATTGTTGATACTCCCGGTCATGCTGATTTCGGCTCGGAAGTGGAGCGGGTCCTGCGGGCTATCGATTCTGTGGTTCTCGTAGTTGACGCTCAGGAAGGACCCATGCCGCAGACAAAGTTCGTGCTGAAGAAATCTCTCGAACTTGGTCTCAAACCAATTGTCGTAATAAATAAAATTGATAAACCCGCGGCTCGTCCGGATGAAGTACACGAATTGATCTTCGAACTCTTTTTGGACCTTGGCGCAAACGATGAGCAGCTCGATTTTCCCACCGTTTATGCAATCGCAAGAGAAGGAACGGCAAAGCTCCGATTAGACGATGAAGAAATTGATCTCTCTCCTCTTTTAGATACTATTTTGGCGCATGTTCAACCGGCATCAAGCGAAGACGCCAAGGACAAACAGCTTTTGGTTCAGACATTCAATCTCGGTTATGATAATTATCTCGGACGGTTAGCCGTGGGAAGAATATATGAGGGGAAAATCAGCAGTTCCAGCCAGGTAACTGTTAAAACCGCTGACGGCGAATCCAGAACGGGAGTGATAAATAAACTCTTCACTTTCGAAGGTATCAACAGAAAAGAGGTGGACTCGGCAAGCGCCGGCGATATTATAATGGTATCCGGACTTTCAGACATATATATCGGCGAAACTATTTGCGAAAATGAGGATCAGGATGCGCTTCCCGCGATTGATATTGACGAACCGACCATCTCTCTGAATTTTTTGATAAATAACTCTCCGTTTGCGGGACGTGAAGGAAAATACGTTACTAACAGGCAGCTTCGGGAACGACTCGAAAAAGAATTAGAAATAAACGTCGGACTGCGGATAGATTTTTCGTCCACTCATTTCTACAATGTGTTAGGGCGCGGCGATATGCACATCGCTATCTTGTTGGAAAATCTACGCAGAGAAGGATTTGAGCTTCAGATTTCGCAACCGCACGTTATCATCAAAGAGGAAAACGGCAAAAAAGTCGAACCGTTTGAAGAGGTGACGGTTAATGTGCCGGAAGAACTCACGGGAGTTGTGATAGAAAAACTCTCACGGCGTAAAGGGAATATGCTTGAGATGAACCCGGAACATGGCGCAGTGAATCTAATTTTTGAAATCCCTTCCCGCGGTCTCCTGGGTTATAAAAACACTTTCATCGTTGATACGCGGGGCGAAGGAATCTTATACAGCAGAGTTATCGGGTTTCGTCCGCATGTAGGTCCAATTGCTAAACGGAACGTCGGCTCAATGGTATCAATGGCGACAGGAAAGGCTCTTGGGTTCTCGCTTTTTAATCTTCAAAATCGAGGCGCATTGTACGTGGGGGCAAACGTTGAAGTTTATGAGGGAATGGTTATCGGCAATACTTCAAAGGGAGACGATATGACCGTAAATCCCATCAAGGGAAAACAACTCTCCAATATGCGCTCTTCAGGTGCCGATGAAGCTATCCGACTTACTACTCCGTTGGAGATGACCATCGAAAAAGGGATGAGCGTTATGAGCGATGATGAATATCT
>JACZTG010000038.1 GCA_022573815.1 Candidatus Neomarinimicrobiota bacterium | reverse complement strand
ACCCCACCCACAAGGGGATCATCATCTCCCTTTACGAGCAAGGAATATCGCCGTCGGATATAGTGTTAAAGACGGGGCACAATCAGGAGAGCGTAGACCGATACATAAAAGTTTACGATCAAGTGCTACAGCTTACAAGAAGCGATCACAGCGCAGAGAGCATCTGTGAGATCATCGGTCGAAGTATGCATACGATTCGTCAGTACCTGAGGCTTCTGAAGAACTTTCATCCTGAACTAACGGTTGACGTCCCCGAAAAAGAAAAAAACCGGAGCTGAAAATTAACAACTGGATAATGATTATTGATAATACTAAACTTAGAAAGAAAAAGTGGGCGGACATTTGTCCTAATAGTAAGTAGAATGATACAAAATGATACAAAATCGTGCATGATCGCGCAATTATATTGGTATGAGAATATTCTATTAACGCTTATGTATCAATAGGTTATAGAATAATTAGTGAGATTTTTATTGTGCAATGTCAAAATTGATGTCCTACAGATTTTCTTAGTGAATACTGACAAAAAACCGACCCCCCATACACCCCTATAAAGTAAGGCGGGGTAGTTATATATATCTCCCACTCGCATTGTAATTGATTTTTTGAGAAATGGTTTAATTGGCTCTAATGGATCAACTCCGCTGGATTCGATTTTCAAATTATCCCGCATTACCTTAGATTTGGTTTAAGCAAATAATAGAAACAATAAACCTCCTCAAATCCCCTAAATTCAGAGATTTACCTAAGTGTTGATTTGTGTTGATTCTATCGTGACTGAAGCATTAAAGGAGATTTGCCCTTGTTCGACTCCAAAGTGGTAATTCGCAATTTATTATCCCTGTTTACACTAGCCGAAAGTTGGTAATTTGTAAGAAGGGGGTATCACCACCTGCTGATTGGACTTCAAAGAGTAGCGGGGAGCAGATTCGAACTGCCGACCTACGGGTTATGAGTCCGTCGCTCTCACCAGCTGAGCTACCCCGCCATAATTCTGTTGAAAAATAGAATCTTACTCTGAGAATGGCAATCTTATTTTAGAAAAATGAAAAGAAATTCGGGGGAAATATTAATACTAATTAGAGACTTTTAAGGATATTAATAACTTTATCCACCGTGAACGGCTTTTTCAGGAAGCCCGCAGATCGGTTGATAATTTCCATATTCTCCTTGCCTACTACATAGCCCGACATAAATATAAATGATGTATTGATCAAATCGTTCTCTATTTTTTGAAATATTTCCAGACCGTCTATATCAGGTAATTTTATGTCGCATAATATCAAATCATACTCATTTTTCCTTATTAATTCGAGTCCATCGTTACCGTTAGAGGCTGATTCAACATTGATGCTTTGAGTTTTTACGACTTCGACTAGCAGGTTCAGCACTGCTTCATTATCATCAATAATCAGTACGCTTTTTTCACTTGCTTCGATTTTACCCGCCGATTTAGTAATGTCAACTATCTCCAATCCGCCGGCGTAATCCATCGTCTCAACGGATGTCAGATTAAGCATTTTTTCAACGAGTGTGGAAATACGTTTTAGATGATCCGGAATATTTTCTAAAAGATGGCTGTTTTCTTTCCAGTTATTTTTGGCAAGGTCGGAAATTATGGTAAGTGATTGTAGAGGCTGGCTTATCTCGTGAGCTACCGCTGCTGCTAATTTCTGGGTTGACTCATACCGTTCCCTTTCGAGACTCTTCTTCTGTAGTTCTGAATTCTCTATCAGGCGGCTAATTTTACCTGAAACGGCCGTGACAAGCTCCACTTCCTCCTGGATAGTTGGAGTGTCATCAACATATCCTACTTCAATTGAACCAATGATGTTGCCGAGAACTTTTAGCTCTCCGGAAATGAATTGTCCTTTCGAGATGTTATGCTCGTTAACAGTATGCTTCTCATCACCGGCATTAATCTTGATCCAGGCTTTATCGGGAAAACGGAGAGCATTAACCATTATGGAGCTTATTTTCGCAAGAGTCAAATTCAGTTCTTCATTCTCCTCTATAATTTTATCAATGGAGTATAATGAAGTCAGTTCCTTTACACGGTATCGAAGAGTTTCAGACAAATTCGTTTTTTCATCTTCAATATTCTTACGATCGGTGATGTCCTCCGTTGTACCTAAAACCCCTATTACTGTCCCATTCGCGTCAATCAGAGGTATCCTGCTCAAATCAAGCCAAACATCCTTCCCATCGTCATGGATTTCATGTCTTTTGGAATGAATTTCAGGCTTTTTGGATTCCATGACCCTAATGTCGCATTCACGATAAAAATCAGCGTCTTTCGGATTAGAAACTATTTCATAATCCGTTTTTCCTATTACTTCTGACGGAGATTTTAAGCCCACACTTTCCGCAAACTTTTGATTACAACCGATAAATACCAAGTCGGTGTTTTTCCAGAATATAAGTTGAGGTATGTTATCAATTATATTCTGAAGAATCGCATCACTTCCCCCGAGATTGGCTGAACTCTTAACAGCGGCAGGCTTATTCAGATGAAGATAGACACCAATCATAATAAATATAATGGATACTGTTAGCCTAAAAATGAGTTTCCCCGTTCCCGGGAGAATAATTTGGTCCATTAGCGAACCTTTTCCGAAAATTATGGAATCAATTGACGCATCTATCAGCCAGAATCCAATTGCAAATCCTGTCCATAGAATTACCATATTTACGTTTTTACTAATCATAGTTAAAATTTATCAGATATTTCTAAAATCATCGTGACAGATAGCACATTTATCCGAATTTGTGCCAACCATCAACTGTTTTAGGGACGTATCATCAAATTAGCAGCAAATCACTGAGCAACTTTTCAACCATCAAACGCCTGTATTCACTACTTCCACGGACATCAGATATAGGCGAACACTCTTCTGACGCCATTTTTCCCGCCTTTTTCAAAATTAATTCTGTTTTTTCACTGCCGTTAAGCCATTTTTCAGTCTTCGCAGCTCTTATAACCGTTGGCGCCACTGCCCCGAGGGCGATTCTTGCATTCTTGAATTTACCGTTTACTAACTTATATCTCCCAGCGATGGATATTACCGCTATTGCCATTGCTTCCCGCTGACCGAGCTTGTAGAAAAAATTATTCTCGTCTTTTTCTAATGCTTTGAAGGATATTTCGGTAAGCAATTCACCACGTTTAAGAATTGTTTTACCGGGTCCTATAAAAAAGCTTTGTATATGGACATTCCTATCGCCTTTTGCTGATTCAAGTTTTACTTTCGCCTTTAATGCGTATAATGGAGGTATCAGATCGCCTGCGGGTGAGGCGTTACATAGGTTTCCGCCGATTGTGGAACGATTTCTGATTTGTGTTGCCGCAAAGGAGAATGCCGCCTGACGTAATAGCGGAGCGTTCTTCGCTATAATCTTCGATTCGAGAAGCTCTGTAACCGTTGTCAGCGTGCCAATGTGGATGGTGTTACCTGTTTTACGAATCCCTTTTAGAGATTTTATCCCTTTTATATCAAGCAGTTTTTTAGGTTCAAGTCCAAAATGCTCCATTTGCACTACAATATCGGTGCCTCCCGCTAACAGGAGATCTTTGCTTTTATCAAATGAAGAACCGGAAATAGTTCTCAAAAGCTCTTTTTTACTTGCCGGCTTAAAATAATCCACTATCTCTTCTCCAATTTCAGCGCCTTTTCGATGGATTTGAAGATTTTCACGTAACCGGTACATCGGCACAGATTGCCTGATACAGCGAATGGAATTTCCGCAGCTTTCATTTTCGAGTTCGAATTCATTGCCGCACGCGCCGTCATTATAAATCCCGGAATACAAAAGCCGCACTGTACCCCGTGTTCATCAACAAATCCCTGTTGAATTGAATCGAGTTCACCGTCTATTTCAAGCCCTTCAATGGTTGTCAACTCTGCATTGTCAGCCTCTACTGCGAATATAAGGCACGGATTGACAGCCTCGCCGTTCATTATGATAGTGCAGGAACCGCATTCACCCTCACCGCACGCTTCTTTTGTGCCTGTAAGATGCAGGTCTTCCCTAATAAAATCGAGAAGTAATTTTCTTACATCAACTAATTCAGAGTATTTTACGCCATTTACTTTAAGTTTTAGATTATATAATGACATTATTTTAACTTTCTTATGTTACGGCAGAAATATCGGGTTCAATCTCTTTCGCTTTTAAGTTTCCAATGGCAGCTTCGGGTGCTTTTAAACCATGACCCGTTAGAAGAAGAATCACTCTATCGTTTTTATGTATCACGCTATCATTCAAGCACTTATGGAGTCCGGCTAAAGAAGCAGCTGCAGCCGGTTCAACAAATATTCCACATTTCGATGATAGCGTGTTAACAGCTTCAAGTATCGCGTTATCAGAAACGGCTACTGCATACCCTTCTGTTTCCCTGATAGCCCTTAGCGCTTTCTGTCCTTCACGCGGCTTGCCCACAGCGATACCGTCCGCTATCGTATTTGCCTCAGAATCTTTCAAATCGTTCCCGCTGTCAAACGCCTCAACTATGGGATTTGCTCCCTCCGCCTGAACGGCTATCAGTCGCGGCATCTTCGATATCATACCTATCTGAAGCAGATCATAAAATCCCTTATGAACTCCGCCGATAATACAGCCGTCACCGACAGGAACTACAACCGCATCAGGCGCGTTCCAATCCAATTGTTCGCATATTTCAAATGCCACCGTTTTTTTGCCCTCTGACAAATACGGATTATACCCCGAACTCCTGTTATACCAACCGAATTTAATGGTAGATTGAATACTAAGATCGAGCGCATCATCATAATTACCTTTGATTTTATATACATTCGCTCCGTAGAGCAACATCTGTGAAATTTTTGGCACAGGAGCATTTTCAGGCACAAATATATTAACTTCTAATCCTATAGCAGCTGACAGCCCCGATAATGAAGATGCCGCGTTCCCGGTTGAAGCACAGGTAACGGTACTGATATTGAGTTCCACTGATTTTGCCAGCGCGATTGCAGTCGCTCTATCCTTTAATGAGGCAGTTGGATTTTGTGTATCGTCCTTAAGATAAAGCTGCGACATTTCAAGCATATCTCTTAACCTATCGCTTTCTACCAATGGAGTCCAGCCAACCTTTAACCCTCCTAAATTCAACGGTTTCACAGGTAAAAGCGGGGCGTATCGCCAAATAGAATATTCTTTGCTGTTTTCAGTAAATTTTTCATTCCACTCTTCTTTCGCCTTCTCATAATCATACATAACTTCCAAATTTCCGCCGCAGGATTCACACAGATACTGCACACCTGATTCGGCTACCTCGTCTCCGCATTCAATACATTTCAGTCCTGTGACATTCGGCATTATGTTCTCACATCGTTAATGCCATAATGGCTTTGCAGGTGTGTAATCTGTTTTCAGCTTCCTGATACACGACAGAATGATTCCCGTCTATGACGGAGTCGGTTACTTCATTACCCCTGTCGGCGGGGAGACAGTGCATATACACCGACTCATCCTTCGCCGCACGCATCAGATCATCGTCACATAACCAATCAGAATACTTTTTGGATAATTCAAGCGACTCTTCGGGCTTTTCGAAGAGATCAATACATCCCCAACTTTTTGGATATACAATGTCCGCATCTTCAAATGCCGCTTCCATTGAATCAACCACCTCAAACTTGGTTCCGTTTTCCGCGGCGTATTTTTCCGCTTTTTCAATCATTTCAGGCATAAGCTTAAATTCCGGCGGATGAGCGAGAACCACATCCATTCCAAACCGCGGCATAAGCGTTATCAGTCCCTGAGGAACCGACATCGGCTTGGCGTAAGACGGAGCATAAGCCCAACTTACCGCTATCTTCCTTCCCTTTAGGTCGTTTCCATATAATTCCCTGATGGTCATCAGGTCAGCGATAGTTTGACAGGGATGATCAACATCGCACTGCATATTAATTATAGGAACGTTAGCGTGTTCCGCTACCTCCCGCATATATGAGTTTCCCTCGCCGGGAAACAGGTCGTGTCGAATTGCAATCCCGTGACCATATCCCGAAAGAATTATACCCATATCCTTCGGGCTTTCGCCGTGAGCCACCTGAGAAGTTTCTGAATCAATGAAATGAGCGTGACCTCCCAATTGCGTCATACCCGCCTCAAACGAATTGCGGGTTCGGGTTGACTTATCGAAGAAAAGCATAAAGAGCGTTTTATCGGAGAGTATTTTATGCGATTCTCCGTTTTTGAATTTCTCTTTTAGTTCGCCTGCAACTTTAAGCAACTCCTCCAACTCTTCATTCGACCAATCAGAAGTTTCTATATAATCTCTACCTTTTAAATCCAAATATTCTTCTCCCGTTAAATTGATTTATCAGCGACTCTTACTCGGCGCCATTAGAATAAAACGATGGATAACCGGCATAAAATGCCGCCGCGCTCAATAAATCTGATATGCTGACCTGATCGTTCACAGAATGGGTCACTTCTTCTACGGACGGTCCGAGACCGAATGTGGGTATCCCTTCTATTCCCGCCGTATATACGCCGTTCGTGCTGAACGTCCATTTGTCAACTACAGGTTCCTCTCCGAATATCTCCCTGTATGCCGCTTCCGCAGCTTTTAGCGCCGGATGACCGGGTTCCAAATGCCACGTAGGATAATATTTCTCCATTCCGTCCTTTTTCCCTGTGTAAGAAGTTGATTCATATTGGGAGACTTCGACTTCGCCGTCGTTGCCTGCTATTTCACTGATTTCGGCAAGTGCGGATTCCTTCGTTTCGCCTGCTGTGAGCCGCCTGTCGATATAGATCACCGCTTTATCGGGAATTGCGTTCAGCGAAGGCGTATCCACCTCCATTTTGGTAACGGCAACAGTACCTTTTCCGAGAAAATCATCATCCTTCAGATCGGAATTTAGCTGCTCTATCCCATTTATAATCCGTGTCATTTTATAGATAGCGTTTTCCCCTCTATCAGGAGCGCTGGCGTGACAGGACAGACCTCGCGTCGTCACAGTTATCTCCATTCTACCTCTCTGTCCTCTGTAAATTTTCAGGCCGGTGCACTCTCCGAGTACGACTACATCAGGACGTAAGCCGTCTTCTGTTATCACTGTCTTATATGCCAAACCATCTGATACTTCTTCCTGGGCGGAGCCGACTACATACAAAGT
Organism: Candidatus Neomarinimicrobiota bacterium; assembly: GCA_022573815.1. Taxonomy (NCBI): domain Bacteria; kingdom Pseudomonadati; phylum Fidelibacterota; species Fidelibacterota bacterium. Next base: position 7,477 of record JACZTG010000038.1, on the reverse strand, counting down.
AACACCTTCTAACATCCCCATTTTTTTAGCGACAGCGCCGCCGTAAATCATCGAAGCGAGACCGCCCTTATTATCGCCTGTGCCTCGACCATAAATTATCCCATCCTCGACCTTCCCTTTATAAGGGTCGTGCGACCATGAATCAGGGTCGCCGATTCCAACTGTGTCCATATGAGAATCATACAATATTATTTTATTGCCGTCACCTAATTTTCCTATGACATTCCCGAAGCTGTCGATCCTTACCTCGTCATATCCGAGTTTTTCCATCTCACTTTTAACCCGCTCGGCAACTTCCTTTTCTTCGCAGCTGGGACTTGGAATCTCAACTATCTCCCTCAGAAAGGAAACGAGGTCTTCCTGCACGGATTCCACTTCGATTTTATATTTTTCGTTCACCAATTATCTCCTTAATCAACTATCGTCCAGCCGGACTGATATTTATCTAATTCTTCTATTGTATACGCATCCATAGGATGTTCTCTGTCCGGGACATCCACATATTTCGGTTCGCCCATCAGCTCAGTCGAAAAATAACGCTGACCCGTATCATTCAGCATAGTCACTATTCGCTTGACTTCAGGAAATCGTTTAGAAAGTTTAATTGCGGCTACAACATTGCAGCCGCTTGAAATTCCGCAGAGAAGTCCTTCTTCTCTCGCCAATCGCCGCGCCATCACCAATGATTCATCGGAAGTGGTGGTAACTATCCCGCTCAACAATTCCAAATGCAGATTTTTCGGAACGAACCCGTCTCCGATCCCCTCAATTTTATGCTCTCCCCATTCTCTTTTCGATAAGAGTGGACACTCCGACGGCTCGACGGCAAACATTTTTGCTTTGGAGCCTACACTTTTCAGATACTTTCCTATTCCAGTAAGCGTTCCGCCTGTACCCTGCGAAGCGACAAATATATCAATATTCCCTTCCATCTGTTCCCAAATCTCAGGTCCCGTGGTGGCTTCATGAGCCGCGATATTATCTGTGTTTTCGAACTGCGCAGGCACCCAATATTTCTCCGGGTCAGCGCTTCGAATTTCCTCTAATTTCTCCAATGCAAGGTCAACGTCGCTTTCGCCGCCTGGCGTATATACCATTTCAGAGCCGTAAGCAATATCCAATTTTTTACGTTCTTCGCTCATCCCTTCAGGCATCACGATTATACACTTATACCCCTTTACCGCCGCAAGAAATGAACATGCGATTCCTGCGTTGCCGGTGGAGCATTCCAATACTGTCATGCCCGGTTTTAGATCACCTCTTTTCTCCGCCTCCTCGAACATACGTTTGTAAATCCTGTCCTTAAGACTGCCGGACATACTATACCATTCTACTTTCCCGTAAATATCCGCATTGATCGATTCGCTTACCTTTCTAAGCCTTACCAACGGCGTTCTTCCCACCATATCAAGAATATCAGTTGCGGCTTTTGAAGCCGCATTCCAATTTATCTTATCTGTCAATTATACCTCCCGTTACATTCTACCCCAGAGCGCAGAGGCGGCTTTGCGTGAATTATTCATAATGTCATCTTCTTTCAATTTTGTCATTCGATAATCTTCCACAATCAGTTCACCCCCGGATATTACGCTGTGAGGACTCATTGATCTTAGCCCGTAGTATCGATGCGAAGAAACATTGTCCTCCGTCAGCGGTGTGGGAGAATTATAGTTATACAGAGCTAAATCAGCTTCCGCTCCCTCTGTAATTGTCCCGAGTTTCACTCCGAGATATGCAGAGGCGGCCTTAGCATTCTCGCTCAACATCTGATTCAAATTATTAATGGATAAAGGACCGCCGTTTGATTTATTATGATTCAAAAGAGCAAAATGAGCTTCTTCCAACAGATTGTAGGTGTAGCTGTCGGTTCCAAGCCCAACTTTTACACCTGCTTTTACCAACTCCGGGATAGGCGCTCTTCCCACAGCGTTATTGGCGTTGGATTGCGGTTGATGAGTTACCAGAACTCCTGACTCCTTTAACAGACGCAAGTCGCCTTCTGCAAGATGGACGCAGTGAGCGGCTATTGAGTCACTATTTAATATGCCTAACGAAGTTAATCGCTTGACAACACTCACGCCGTATTTATCAAGCGAGTCTTTTATGTCCGCCGCGTCCTCACCAACGTGTATATGAAACCGCTTCCCGTTGTTGGCTTCCACCGCTGATTTCAGAGTCGCATCCGAAAGTGTAAATGAAGCATGCAGACCGAATATGCCTGCGCAGCTCCCGGAATTATTTTTTGAAGCAGTTATAAAATCAGAATTTTCCTTTATACCTTCATCACGTTTTTTTTCTCCATCCCTGTCAGAAACTTCGTAGCATAACACGCCTCTCATCCCTACTTCACCAACCGCATTAGCGATCGTGGTAAGACTTCCGCCGATAGCGTTAGGACTCGAATGGTGGTCAATGACCGTGGTTACGCCTGCCTTTGCGCTTTCTATCAAACCAACCATTGCTGACAGATACAGATCTTCCATATTCAACGCCTTGTCCAATCGCCACCATATCTTTTCAAGCACTTCAACAAAATTCTTCGGCTGAGAAGACGGAGGAGGCATTCCCCTTGCCAGCGAACTGTAAAGGTGCATATGAGCGTTCACTAATCCAGGAGCTATGACGCTTCCTTTGGCGTCGAACTCCTCCAACTCGGGATATTTATCTTTCAAATCACTTAAATTACCAACTGCCGCTATTTTCGTTCCTTCTATGGCAATCGCTCCATCCTGAATAAGCGGTCGATTTGCATCCCCTGTAATTATAGTGGTGTTGACTATCAGCATCAGGCGACACTCTCTTCTAAAACCGTCCTGACGAAATTCGTTGAACCGGAATTTGTCACGGAATTCAAAAGTGTTTTCATAACGAAATAAGTCTTTAGAGAGAGTTGATGCCCGCCGGGACAACCACTCCTCGCTTCAGCGCTTTTTATTTCACCATTTTCACTGCTTATAGTTGTATCAATTTTTCCATCACTGAATTTATCTAAACCATTTTCGCTTTGTGTCAGTTCAAATTCCTCTCCCGATCCCCGAGCGAGAATTACATCTATATTGCCATTCCGATAAACGAAAAAACCGTCTTCATCGGAATAAAGTTTGAAAGTCTCCATAGAACTGAAGAAACGAGGTTTCTCGATAAATGGTCCGCCGTCTTCGGGACAGAAAACATCGCAGTTGCCGCACTCATTACAGAAATCGGCGTAATTCGCCAATTGATGTTCTTTTTCAACAGTGAATGTTCCGCCGTCTGTTATCTGAACTTTTTCACCGTCGAATTCCATTATATCAAAATTCACCTCGAAGGGTTTTAGTTCGATATAGAAATTTGATACATTCGGACAAACGGGAATACATTTATCACAATTCACACAATCGAATAGATGGAGTTTCGATCCAATTTTTTTGGGAACAAGATTGTTTGCTTCGCTTCTATATCTCTGATCTGATCTTACCGCTTCTGTTACTTTTTCAGTATTCGAGAGAACCGCGTTAGCGTAATCAATACTTCCCCCTGCTCGTTTCTCCACAAATTCTCTTATGTTTCCGGCTCCGGACTTCTCCATCTCGTCTCCCAAGCGGTTCAGGTATTTATGCATTCTGCCGTAACCGCCCGGCCGAAGCAGGTCTGTGCAAACAGTCACGGGTACCAATCCGATTGAAACCGCATCGGCAAAGTTCAAGCTGTCAATTCCGGCGGAAAATGAAACGGGTAACTCACCTCCCACTACTTTTCTGAATTCGTTCACAAGATTCATTGTGATGACGTGCAATGGCGGCCCTGACATATACATTATCTCGTCATCCGGGAAATAGCTTTTATGATTCGTAACAACAAGCGTATTGCTGAATTTTACGCCGAAGCGGCGTCCTTCTGAATCTGCCACTCCGCCTAAGCGTCCCACCATCTCGACAGCCTGTTCAAATTGGAGATCGACATCGAAAAATTTCTGCTGAGTTTTTATATCATCATAACCCATAACATCGTGAAGAAGTTCGTCCACTTTTTTCTTGCCAAGCAGTGTTGGATTTAACTTTATTACCACATCCACATTTAACTCTTTCAAGAAAAACTCTGATATTGACTCGATCTCGTGAGCCGGACATCCATGGAAAGTACTTAACGTAATCGAGCCGCTTATCTCTTCGGGAAAATTCAGTTCTTTCAAATGAGAATATTCGGCAGGAATTTCGTTTCTTAAATCGGAAATAATAGTTCCGGCGTTCATCATAGAACTTATCCAGCTCTTCACTTCCTTAGACTGAACACCCGCAAGATCATAACCCACACTCATATCATATATTGTGTCGCCGGATGCGCCGCCGTCATCAAGGACGTCTTCTGATTTCAGCATTTCAATCAGCATCATTGCCGATACATATTCTTTCAAGGAGCTCTCAAGTCTCAATTCCTGAGACCACTCAATATTATAACCGACATTGGCGGCATCAATGCACGGTCGGGCTATATCCAGTTTATCATTTATTTGAATTGTCTTGAGTTCGATTATTCTTCCCCCTCCAAGCCAGGAAAGTACAATATTCTGCGCCATCTGCGTGTGCGGACCGGCTGCGGGACCAAGCGGCGTTGAAGCTTTTTTCCCGTTAAATTCGACCGAACAGTCCACTCCGCTTCGGGCTTTATACCATTTGCTTTCGGGTAAGCTGAATATGCTGTTGTGATCTTTCAGTTCTGTGAAGATTGAACGGACGAGCGCTCCAAACGATGCGGGGTGCAGTTCAACCAATTGAGAGTTCGCCTGTTCCTTGAAGAATGACCTCGGGAGTTAGGGGCATCTCTGCGAACTGAACTCCAAGAGCATTTGAGACAGCGCTTACGATTGCAGCTCCAATCGGGATGATAGGAGGTTCCCCCATACTTTTAGCACCGAACGGACCATCGGGTCCCAGCTCTTCTATGATATGCGTACTAATTTTAGGAGTCTCCAACGGGTAGGGCAATATGTAATTTGAAAAATAAGGATTCAACAGTTTGCCATCCTGATATTTCAGGTCTTCAGTCAGTGCATAACCTATTCCTTGAACTATTCCACCTTCCGCCTGAGCTCGCACTCCCTCAGGATTTATAGCTCTTCCAACATCATGGGCAGCGATTACTTCTAAAACCTTAACCTTACCGGTAAGTTTGTCAACACGCACTTTAACAAGATGAGAAGCATAGGAATACGCAAAATAAGTATTTCCCATTCCCGTCTTGATATCCCACTTAGAATGCGGCGCAACCCACCATCCTGCTGCGGCGAGTTTTGTGTTATGCCTGAAAGCGTATTCTGCCACTGCCTCAAATGAAATACTCTTCTTGCTATCGTCTTTCATATATGCGCGGTCGTTCTTGATTTCAACTTTTGACGGCGCAGCGCCAAAAACTCCTGCCGCTGCTTTTATAAGATCGGGTTTTAGTTGACGAGCGGCATCAAGTATGGCATTTCCGCTCATTGTAGTGCTGCGGGAAGCCACAGTCGGACCGCTGTCGGGAACATAACTGGTATCCACTTCCAAGATTTTTATCCGGTCTGTTTTCAGACCAAAAGCTTCCGCTGTCATTTGCATCAGAGTAGTGCCTGAACCCTGCCCCAATTCCGTAATGCCCACCGCTACGGAGACGGAACCATCCCGATGTACTTGTACATAAGCGCCCGCTCCATCAAGATACCACCCCATCGCTCCCAGCGTATTGCCGTAATGCATGCACGCGACTCCAACACCAATGGCGTATCGGTCATCTTTAATTTTAGTGGAATTTCTGCTCTTCCAAACTTTGGATTTCTTGACCACAGCCACTGTTTCTGAAAGACCGATACTTTCTTTTATCAGCTGATTGGTGGCGGTTCGTTTTCCTTTTTTGAGCAGGTTACGTTCCCTCAATTCCATAGGGTCCATTCCGAGTTCATCGGCTAATATGTCCATTATCCGTTCAATTCCGAATGCGGATTGTGGCCCGCCGAAACCTCTAAATGCTCCTGACGGTGGATGATTTGTATAACAGGAATATGTGTCCACTTTCACGTTGGGAATATCATAAGGTCCCGCAGCGTGAACTACTGCGCGAAACATAACTACCGGGGACAGCGTTGCATATGCGCCGGCGGCGGCGTATTGTTCGGCTATGACCCCCACAAGTTTACCGTTCTTTTTTGCGCCGATTTTATAGGTCATCTCAAAGGGATGCCGCTTACTTGAATAGATGGCATCTTCCGCCCGCTCAAGAATCATTCTCACCGGCCTTCCTGTAATCACAGCGGCAAGAGCCGCCCTGGAGCAGATTTCACCGGGAACATCCTCTTTACCACCGAACGCTCCGCCCGTTGCGGACTGAATAATTTTTACTTTGTTATAACTAATCCCTAATGTCTCGGATATGGAACGCTGGACATAATAAGGGCATTGAATACTGCCGTAAATCGTAATTGAGCCGTCTTTATGCGACACAGCCACTGTTCCTAAGGTCTCAAGATAGGCGTGTTCCTGATGAGGTGTTTTCAGCTCCGCTTCCACAATGACATCCGCATCTTTGAGAGGAGAGGCGTGGTTTCCCTTACGCAATTTCAGATGAGATACGATGTTCCCGCCCGGATGAATCCTTAACCTCTTAGACGAGAAGCTTTCCCTTGCTGAATACAGCGCTTTTATCGGTTTTAAATCTAACTCTACTTTAGACGCAGCTCTATCCGCCGTCTCTTCAGATTCAGCCACAATTAGCGCCACACAATCCCCCACATATCTCACCTTCTCCGCAGCGAAGAGCGGCTGGTCCTGAAGTATCAAGCCGACCTGATTTTTGCCGAGAACGTCTTTTCCCGTAAGAACAGTTTTCACTCCGCTCATTCGCTTTGCTTTTGAAGTGGCTATGCCGGTTATCTTCGCGTGAGGATTTGGGCTCAAAACCATCTTGGCATATAGCATTCGAGGGAAATTCAGATCTTTGATAAAATCTGTTCTGCCGGTAACCTTATCCCTTGCGTCAATTCGAACTACCGATTTGCCCACATATTTATATTTATTATTAGAATTTTTCATTGTTCGGTGTTCTTAAAAAGCTATATTCCTTATGGCTGGAATAAGTTTATTCCTTTCCGTTTCCCTTCACTGATATTTTATTAAGTAGCAGGAAAAATTACCGCTGAACGCTTAAAATATCAAGATGAATGTCCCCAGCTTTCAGAACGAACGTATTCACCGAAACAGATATTATACTTACTATGAATTAGTGGAGTAGAAAATTATCAATCACTTGACTTTTTGACCACTGAAGCTAAATTACGCACTGCCGCCGCGGTGGTGAAACTGGTAGACACGCAAGACTCAGAATCTTGTGGGAGCAATCCTGTGCGAGTTCGACTCTCGCCCGCGGCACTCTTTGGTTATAATTCGGAAAATTTATTCTTGAAATGAAATAGCGGAATTAAACTCCGCATAAAGAATCTGATTCATGCGCCCAGTCGGCGTCTTTCTAT
>JACZTG010000037.1 GCA_022573815.1 Candidatus Neomarinimicrobiota bacterium | reverse complement strand
TTCGGGACACGAGCGAGCAATTCCTCCATTGAGTCTCCGCCGAATTTCTCAAGCAGCGCATCCGCAAGCACAAGAGCAAGCATCGCTTCGCCGATTACAGCCGCCGCGGGAACAGCGCAAACATCGGAACGTTCATAGCGGGAGTCAACTTTTTTTCCGGTTGAAAGATCCACCGATTTCAGCGGCTGCCGAAGCGTGGAAATCGGTTTCATAGCAGCGCGGACAACTATCGGTTGTCCGTTGGTGACTCCGCCCTCAAGTCCGCCCGCCCGGTTGGAAGGTCTCACATAATCGCCGCCGTCTGCGGGCAATATCTCGTCATGCACTTGGGAACCGGAGAGAGCGGCGTTATCGAATGCGGGACCGATCTCAACGCCCTTGATCGCCGGGATGCTCATAACGGCTTTGGCGATTCTCCCGTCGAGTTTCCTGTCCCAATGAGTGTAGCTCCCCAAGCCCGTGGGAAGTCCGGCAGCAACTACCTCAAAAACTCCGCCTACCGTGTCTTTATTCTTCACGGCTAATTTAATCGCATCCACCATTTTCTCCGAAGATTCATCGTCAATGCAGCGGACGCGTGATGCGTCTGCCAATTCGTTGATTTCGAGAGGCGAAAGTTCATCATCCGGCGAAGAGAGGCGGGCGCCGTTGATGCTGATAACGTGGCTTCCTATGGTGATTCCGCATTCCGACAGCAGGAGTTTGGCGATAGCGCCCAGCCCAACCCGCATTGCGGTTTCCCGCGCGCTGGAACGCTCAATCACATTGCGAAGGTCTTTGTGTCCGAATTTATAATGCCCCGCCAAATCCGCGTGACCGGGTCGCGGAACGGTCACCGTTTCTATTTCAGAAGTTATCTCTTCCACAGCCATCTTTTCTTTCCAATTTTCCCAATCAGCGTTTTCAATTATTAGGGAAATGGGACCGCCCATTGTAAGAGCATTGCGGACACCGGAAATTATCTCAGCGTGGTCATTCTCAATTTTCATTCTGCCGCCCCGACCGTAACCCTGCTGCCGCCTGCGGAGTTCTATGTCAATATCGGCAACGATGACTTTCAATCCCGCGGGAACGCCTTCAAGGATTCCGATAAGCGCTTTGCCGTGCGATTCGCCGGCAGTCAGATAACGTAATTTATCCAATTAAATTTCTCCGTTAAGTTCTGTGAGGACGGATTCGGTTATTGTGTCGTCGGGAATTTCTCTGTCCAGCCAGAATTTCAATGATTCGAATCCTTGATATACGAGCATACTCAATCCGTCCGAATATCCTACTCCATCTGATAACTGTTTTTTATCGAAGGCGTTTTCCCCGTAATTGAGATCGTAAAAAAAACTCAGGTCTGACAGACTTTCTAACCATTTCGCTTCGAATATTCCTCCGCCGAGAGCGTTAATCACTATTTCAAGCGATGATGGAATCAATTTTGATTCCTCAAGCACTACCAATTCTGTTTTGCTGGAAGTGTTTTTCAATATGTCGGAAAGTCTAACGGCATTTTCGGCTGTTCTGTTTCGGACGTAAATGGTTGAGACTTCCAGATCTCCGAGAGTGTAAACTACCGCGCGAGCCGCGCCACCCGCTCCGAAAAGCAAGACATCTTTTCCTTTTAAATCCAATTTCAACATCTCGACAGCTTTCTTGAATCCGGTAGTGTCCGTATTGTGTCCGATATATTTTCCGTCTCTGACAGCGACAGTGTTGACGGCACTCAAAATGTTTGCCTCAGGCGTAAGGGTGTTCATAAATCCTGCGATAGATTGCTTATGCGGAATTGTCACGTTGAAGCCGTTTAAGGAACTGATTTCATCGCCTGACATAAACTCTTCTAATCTGAATGGAGGCACGGAAAACGATTCATAGCTGCCATCTATGCCGAGCTTATTCATAAATTTTTCGTGCATCAGAGGGGAGACCGATGGAGTAAGAGAGAACTTCAAAATCCCAAGTCTGATATGATTTTCGCTACTCACTTAACTTCTCCAAATCGCTGAAAAAGGAGGGATATGAAACCGATGCTGATTCGGCGCCTTTAATGGTCACGCCTTTTTCCGATGCGAGTCCCGCAATGGCGAAAGACATGGCGATACGGTGGTCATTCCCCGCATCAACTGTTCCTCCCGAAATTTTTTGACCCCCTTCCACAGAGAAACCGTCTTCAAATTCGTTAGCACTGATACCTATTTTTTGTAATCCTTTAATAAGGAGTGAAATGCGGTCAGATTCTTTTACTCTTAGTTCGAAGGCGCCTGAAACGTTTGTGACTCCATCCGCGACTGTTCCTAAAATACCGATTAACGGTAGTTCGTCTATAATTGAGGGAACATCTTCCGCTGTTATGGTTACGGCTTTCAGATCGGAAGAGCGAACGACAATATCTCCCTGTTTCTCTCCTGATCCGTTTTCATCCGGGATTACCCTGATATCAGCTCCCATCCTCTTCAGAACATTCAGGAATCCTGTCCGTGTAGGATTCAGCCCCACATTTTTTAAAGTAATCTCGCTGTCGGGAAGCATAAGAGCAGCTGTGATGAAAAACGCCGCTGAAGAAAAATCACCGGGAACTCTGAAAACAGCGCCCTTTAATTTAACGTTCCTTTCCATACGGATGGAATTTCCTTCAGTCTGAATATTTACTCCGCACTGCCGCAGCATAATCTCAGTATGGTTTCGTGATGGATACGGTTCGGACAGTTCAAGTTCAACGCCGCTGCAAATGCTTGCTAAAATCATAGCCGACTTGACCTGCGCGCTGGCTATAGGTGAATTGTAAGAGATCGGCTTCAGATTCGTGCTTCCCCTTATGCTCAAGGGACAGCCGCCTGAATCTGAAGGAATCAGGTCTGCGCCCATCAGAGAAAGAGGAGTGACAATCCTGCTCATAGGGCGCGATCTAAGCGAAGAATCGCCGTCAATGACCGACTCGAATTGCTGCGCCGCGAGAACACCCGACAAAAGTCTTAGCGTGGTTCCGGAATTCCCCGCATCTAAAACAGAATCGGGTTTTTTAAGACCGGTGGCTCCGTTACCTGAAACGAAAGTTTTTCCGTTTTCACGGGATATTTTAATTCCTAATTGTCTCAAACAGGATTCTGTGGAGGAAACGTCGTCGCCAGCCGGTTCGCCAGTTATCTCGGTCTCGCCTTCCGAAATGGCGCCGATAATCAAAGCGCGATGCCAGATTGACTTATCACCCGGCAGGGAAATTTCGCCACGCACTTTTTTAGCCGGTTTTATAAGTCGTTCCATTAATCCTCTCGTAACATTTTTGATCTCAATTTAGCTGCCAGCAGAATTTGATCTTCGATAGATCCGTTTTCTATTTTATCTTTCAAATCGGAGATAACGGAAGTCAACGTATTCACAGCATCCAGCAGATTTTTCTTATTAAGTTGAAAGATCTCATCCCAAATTTTTGCAGGGCTTGCGGCAAGTCGGGTTGTGGCTGAGAAGCCGGGTCCCACTGTCAATGCAGCCTTATCCACCGAACCGACCGATAGCGAGAGCGCAGTTGAAAGCAGCTGGGGCAAATGGGATGTGAAGGCTATGAGCTTATCATGAACAGATGCCTCCATTTCCAACACTTTGAAATTCAGCGACTCAAGAAAATCTGTATGTGTTCGGGTAACTTCTTTTGATACATTTTCTGCGGGACAAATGATGAACCGTACGCCGTCGAGCAAGTCGGCTGATGCGGCTTCAAATCCTTGTTCTTCCGAGCCTCCGATGGGATGACCGCCGATAAATGATATATTGGAGGATGAGTGTTTGGAGGCTTCCTTTAATATCGGCTGCTTTACGCTGCCGACATCACAAACCACCGAACCATTTTTCGCCAGGGAAAGAACATCAGGGAGCGTTTTTAATATTTGGTTGTTTGGGAGAGCAAGCACCGATAAATCGGCTTCTCCGACAGCATCGCCAATCTTTTCGGCAGTGAACAAGCTGTCGAAAGGAGAATCCGTCGGCAGGGAATCAGTGATTTCGGGTAAATCCACACCGGTGATTTTGATATCCGGCCTTAAACGTTTTATCAGAAGCGCTAACGAACCGCCTATCAGACCGGCGCCGATTATTGTAACTTTAGAATACATTAATTTACCGATCTACTCACTGCCGAGGCGATAATTTTTATTTCGTTCATGAGCTGCGAAAGTTGCTCGGGATAAAGCGATTGCGCTCCATCCGAGAGAGCGTTTTCGGGATCGGAATGTACCTCTATTAAGAGTCCGTCCGCGCCCGCGGCGATTGACGCTCTTGCTACAGGACTAACCTTATCGCGCCTTCCAGTGGCGTGACTCGGGTCAGCGATGATGGGAAGATGACTCAGGCTATCAACCACGGGAATAGCGGAGACGTCGAAAGTGTTCCGCGTATAACCCTCAAATGTACGTATTCCGCGCTCGCACAACATTACGTTGGGATTCCCCCCCGCCATAATGTATTCAGCGGACATAAGCCATTCCTCTATTGTCGCAGAAAGCCCTCTTTTAAGCAAAACGGGTGTTTTCGTTTTGCCCAGCGCTTTAAGGAGCGAATAATTCTGCATATTCCGCGCGCCGACCTGAAAGATGTCTGTATAGTCCGACATCAGCGGTATCAAGTTCGGGTCCATAATTTCCGTTACAACTGCAAGGTCGTAAACATCCGCAGCGTCACGCATATAAATAAGACCTTTTTCTTCAAGACCCTGAAATGAATAGGGAGAGGTTCTTGGTTTATAAGCGCCGCCCCGCAGAATTTTGGCTCCCGCTTTGCTCACAATTTCCGCCATTTCCATAATATGCTCTTTAGATTCAACTGAACACGGTCCCGCCATCATGACAATATTATTGCCACCAATATCAATACCTCGAACGTTTATGATGGTCTTTTCGGGATGAAAAGTGCGACTTGCCCTCTTATAAGGCTCAGAAATTCTGATGACATGATTAACACTTTTCATCAGTTCGTAATCACGGATATCGATGTCTCCTGTCTGTCCGATAACTCCTAAAACAACCTGAGTTACACCGTCTGAACGAGTGATATCAAGATTCATTGACGTCAACCGTGATATTACATCCTGGATTTCATTTTCTTCGGCATTTGATTCCATTACAATAATCATCTTTTTCTCTCTTAATTAAATTTTGTGTTACGTATTTGTGTTACCGGCATTTTTCTCAACACTTCTTGATTCATCAATCAACCGCTGAAATAGCCCGATGACCGCCTTTTCATCAAGAGGTCCCTTGTTTTGCTTTAATATTTTTTTGATAATTTCTCTTTCTCTTTCAGGGTCGTGAATTTCCTGCTGCTCATCCGATTTAATAATGCCTATCTCAATGGCGCAGTGTGCTCTTTCGTTAAAAAGTTTCAGTAAGCGGCTGTCGATTGAATCGATTTCTTTTCTTAACTCGGCTAATTTATCTTGTTTGTCATTCATTGATTAAGTGTTTCCCTAATTTCTTTTAAAAATGTTCTCAATTCATTCAGAGAGTTCTCTTCCGAGTTCACACGTTCAACAATTGCGCTGCCTATCACTATTCCGTCCGCAAACGGCTTAAGTTCGGCAGCGGACTCTTTAGAGTTGACGCCAAAACCCACGAGCGTGTTTCTGCCGGATAGAGTTTTTACATGGTTCAGATATTTTCCAATGTCTTTCTTTAGGGCGGTATTCGCGCCGGTGACACCTAATAATGAGACACAGTAAATAAATTCTTTGGACAGTTCGCTGATGGTTTTTATCCGTTCGTCAGTAGTGTTTGGCGCTACAAGGAAAATTGTGCTTATGTTTCGTTCATGAGCGGAAGCCACAAAATCGTTCGCCTCTTCAGGGGTTAGGTCGGGAATGATAAGCCCGTCAACTCCTGCTTGTACGCAATCCGACAGGAAAGAATCTATCCCTTTTTTATAGATAGGATTAAAGTAGCCCATCAACACAATTGGTATTTCGATTTTTTTTCTTAAAGAGCTTACTAAACTGAAAATATCCACAAGTTTAGTGCCGCCCGACAATGAGATAGTAGAAGCTTGCTGAATCACTACACCATCGGCAAGCGGGTCGGAAAACGGCATTCCGATTTCAATTATGTCCGCACCTTCTTCGGCGAACAGCTCAAAGACTTCTAATGATCTTTCATACGACGGGTATCCCGCTACCATATAGGGAACCAACAGAGTTTCATTTGATTCGCTCATACCGCTTATAAGTTTTGTGAGTCTATTCTCCATTCGTACTTCCGCCTGTAATGTCGTTCTGAGAAAAATCCTTATCGCCCCTGCCTGAAAGGCATACTATTATTCCTTCATCTTTTGGGTAATCGGAGGCAATTTGCATGACTTTTGCTATAGCGTGAGAAGATTCGATTGCGGGGATTATGCCTTCTTCTCTTGATAGGATTTTGAATGCTTCAATTGCTTCCGAATCATCTATGGAAGAATAATTTACTCTCCCGGAATCCTTGAGGAATGAATGCTCCGGGCCCACACCGGGATAATCCAACCCGGGAGCAATGGAGTCGGCAGGAGATATTTGACCCTCAGAATCCTGAATAATATATGACATACTTCCGTGAAGAATTCCGGGCGAGCCGGCTGTGAGGGTGGCGGAATGATTTCCTAATTCCATATTTTTCCCTCCTCCTTCAACTCCGTATATATCAACATCAGTGTGGAGGAATGGGTGGAAAAGACCTATGGAATTACTCCCGCCGCCGACGCATGCTACAAGAGCAGACGGAAGTGAATTTTCCGATGTTTCATATTGCTCCATCGACTCAATGCCGATAACGCGCTGAAAGTTACGAACCATAAGAGGATATGGGTGAGGGCCGACGACCGAACCTATCATATAAAACGTATTTTCAACATTGGTAACCCAGTCGCGGATAGCTTCGTTGACAGCGTCTTTGAGTGTTTTGCTGCCCGAATCCACAGTGATGATCTCAGCGCCTAAAAGCTCAATCTTATGAACGTTCAGAGATTGGCGGATTGTATCCTCCCGACCCATGAATATAACCGCTTCTAATCCGAACTTTGCGGCAATCGTGGCTACCGCGAGACCGTGTTGACCGGCGCCTGTTTCCGCGATAATCCTCTTCTTGCCCATACGTATCGCAAGGAGCGCCTGACCGAGTGTGTTATTTATCTTATGCGAACCGGTATGTCCAAGGTCTTCGCGTTTCAAGTATATCTTTGCGCCGCCGGCTCTCTTTGTGAGTTTCTCCGCAAAATAGAGAGGTGTGGGTCTGCCGGAATAATTTTTTAACAGCTGATTATATTTGTTGTTGAATTCTGTATCATTCATCGCTTCAAAATATGCTTTTTCTAATTCGGCAAGAGCGGGTACTAAAGTTTCAGGCACATAGGCGCCTCCATACTTACCGAAATGACCTTTAGTATCCGGCAGATTATATTCTTTAAAATCCACTGTCGGTATTCTCCCCGCCTGGCATCAGTAGGACAGGCACAGATTTGAAAAATTTTCTTACTTTAGTCTTATCTTTAATTCCCGGAGAGGATTCGACTCCACTTGATACGTCAACAACAGCAGGCTTTACACTCTTTATGGCATTGCCGACATTTTCAGGATTCAAGCCTCCTGCGAGTATAAGTTTATCCCTATCAACTGAGGCAGGAATATTCTTCCAATCAAAAGTTTTCCCTGTTCCGCCGTAGTGACCGCTGGCAGAATTATCCAGAAGTAAATAATCGCAATCATTCTCTGTAATAGAATTGAAATCGAATGAATCGTTAATTCCATAAGCGCGAATCTGAATAATATCCAAATCGTTTAACTTTTCAATATTCACATTTCCATGAATCTGAACTGCTTTGATTCCGGTTTGTTTTATAGCGGAGCCGATCTCTTCATTTGTCGGATTTACAAAGACGCCAACAGGGGTAACATCATCAGGCAGAGAAGAAACTATTTTTGAGGCTGTTTCGTAAGTTACGAACCGCGGACTTTCAGAATAAAATATCATTCCGATGAACGACGCTCCGAGTTTGGAAGCATAAATCGCATCTTCGAGGTTCGTGATTCCGCAAATTTTAACCTTTGTCATCACTTTCCCCAAATAGCTTTTCCAGCGCCTTACCCGGATTATCGGTCTTCATAAACAGGGAACCTATCAAAGCGGCATATATGCCTAAATCGTTGATATACTTCAAATCTTCACTGCTCTTGATTCCGCTTTCAGCCACTATAAGAAAATCATCCGGAATAAGCGGCAGTAACTCGGCAAACCTTTTCAAATCTAATTCGAACGTCTTGAGGTCTCTGCAATTAATCCCGATCCAGTCGATATCGCAGTTTAATGCTTTTTCAATATCGGAGGTGTTTGTTATTTCAACAAATGGGGCAATGGAAAGTGTATTACATATAGAGATAAAATCATGCAGTTCGTAAGAATCCAGCACAGCTGCAATAAGAAGGACAGCATCCGCTCCCGCCGCTCTTGCATCGTAAATCTGAAACGGGTCAACGATAAAATCTTTACAGAGAACAGGGATATGAACAGATTTTTTTATCATACGAAGGTCATTGATAGAACCTGAAAAATAATTCTCTTCGGTGAGAACAGAGAGAGCGGCAGCGCCGGCTTTTTCATAACCGAGCGCTATATCAACAACATTCAGACTGTTACCGCCAAAATCAGCGGATGGCGAGGATTTTTTCACTTCCGCGATGATTTGGGTTTTTGAGTCTCTGTTTGCGAGGGATGACCGGAAATCAAGAACGGGCGGCATCGCCTCGGCAGCGGCTCTTGTCTTCAAAATAGACTTTTCTTTCATCCGTCTGGTGACGGCTTCTTTTCTGTCAGAGATTATTTTTTCAAGTTTGTTCATACCCGGGCAGTAAATTCCTTTAATTTTTCAAGTAGATTCGCAGCTTCTCCCGAATCAATTATCTTTTCCGCCAATCTTGCTCCGTCTTCAAAGGTGTGGGCTTTGCCGCCTAAATAGAGTCCTGTAGATGCATTAGCCACCACGATGTCTCTTTTAGGTCCTTGTTTCCCGGATAGAATCTCAGTGGCTATAAGCGCGCATGTTTCGGGATCGAAATCTCCTGATATTTCCTCAGTTTTGAGCGGAGGGAGGCTGAAAGAGTCCGGGTTGAGTTCAGTTTCATTTATAGAATCAGCATTGAGCTCCACGCACTTCGTAACGCCCGTGAGAGTTACTTCGTCCAATCCGTCAGCGCCCTGCACGATTAAAGCTCGTTTTACACCTACATTTTTAAGTACTTCAGCCACGAGTTCGGCAAGATCAAAATCATAAACGCCCATAAGCTGCAGAGTCGGATTAGACGGATTGGTCATCGGTCCCAATAGATTGAAAATTGTCCTCATCTTCAATTCACGCCTCGGTACGGCGGCATATTTCATAGCGGGATGCAGCATAGGGGCAAAAAGGAATGCCATTCCCACTTCCTGAAGGCAAGAACTTAAATATTCAACGGGCATTTCGATATTCACGCCCAATTCAGAAAGTAAGTCCGCTGAACCGCATTGCGATGAAACAGCCCTGTTGCCGTGTTTCGAAACTGTAACGCCTCCTGCGGCTACTATGATGGAAGCGATTGTGGAGATGTTGAATGTTCCTGCGCCGTCTCCTCCGGTACCGCACATATCCAATATCATATCTCCATCAGCGGAAACGGATGTGGCGTTTGCCCGCATAGTCTCCACAAAACCTGTGACTTCTTCCGCATCTTCTCCCTTCATTCTCAGCGCTGTTAAAAATGCGGCGATTTGAGTAGCGGGAGTATCGCCGCTCATAATAGCGCCCATAGCTTCGGAAGCTTCGACTCGGCTCAGGGAACTGCCGCTCATAATTTTAGAGATATAAGATTCGATCATTTGTGGCTCGATTTATGTTTTTCAACTATGTCCAGAAAATTTTGAAGCAGATGCATCCCCACATTGGTAAAAACGGATTCAGGATGAAACTGCATCCCGTATATCGGGTATTCCCGGTGAGCGAGAGCCATGATAGTGCCGTCGTCGGAAGTGGCGATGGATTCAAGCTCCTGAGGCATAGAATCCGGCTCTACTACAAGGCTGTGATACCGAGTCGCTTTAAAAGGATTTGATATATTAGTGAAAATCGGGTGTTTTTCGTGATTGATAAGGGAGGTCTTTCCGTGGAGAATCTCGTTGGCTTCGATAATTTTGCCTCCGAACAGTTCTGCGATACACTGGTGACCGAGACAAATTCCGAGCGTAGGCACAGTCGGTCCAAGTAACTTTATCGCTTCCATAGAAACGCCTGAGTCTTTCGGTCTTCCCGGTCCGGGCGAAATCAGAAGGGCATCCGGTTTCATTCTTAAAAGTTCGGCAGCTTCGATTTCGTCATTCGTAAATACGCTGATTTCTGAACCGAGCTCCCCAAGATGTTGAACAAGGTTATAGGTGAAGGAATCGTAATTGTCTATAACAGTTATCATTTGAAACCCTTTGCTGCCATAGCGATCGCTTCCTTGAGAACTTTAGCCTTATTCCGGCATTCTTCATACTCATTTTCCGGGATAGAATCGAAAACTATTCCCGCGCCGGCTTGAATGAACGCTTTTCCGCCCTTGAAAGTAATTGTCCTGATTGCGATACAAGTATCTAAGTTTCCTTTATAATCGAGGTATCCCACTCCGCCGGCATAGATTCCTCTGCTCAGAGGCTCCAGGTCTTCGATAATTTCCATAGCGCGTTTTTTGGGAGCCCCGGTAACTGTGCCTGCGGGAAACGTTGCGATAAGAGCGTCAAGAGCATCATATTCTTCAGAAAGTTCGCCGGTAACCCTGCTCACAAGATGCATCACGTGCGAATAACGCTCTACTGCCATAAGTTCTGACACTTTTACCGTGCCGTACTTCGAAACTTTACCCACGTCATTTCTGCCAAGGTCAACGAGCATTGCATGCTCAGCGCGCTCTTTCTCATCTCTCCTGAGCTCGCTCTCCAGTGCCTCGTCTTCAGCCTTAGTGCTTCCTCTCGGGCGAGTCCCTGCGATAGGTCGAACGTGTATTCTTCTATTATCAACTTTAACAAGCATCTCAGGTGACGACCCTGTAATTACCTGGTCATCCATTTGCAGGAAAAATAAGTAAGGAGAAGGATTTATCGTGCGCAGAGCCCGATAGACTTCAAAAGGTTCCGGATGATTTTCCAATTCTTCTCTGCGGGAAAGTACTATCTGGAATGCATCTCCCTTAACGATATGTTCTTTTGCTTTCTCGACTGACTTTATATAATCTTCCCGTTTGAATGTTTCACGGTATTCATCAATCTTTATTTGCTTGGGTTTATGATCAATATCATTATGCAGCAAAGTTTCGAAAGAATTTATACGACTTAAAGCCGCATCATATTTATTCTGTAAGTCTTTATCATTTAAAGATTTAAGTTCATCAGGATCGATGAATACATTGCTCACAAGAATGGCTTGATGTTTGAAGTGGTCGAATGCCATTATAGTCCGATAGAAAGCGAATTGCATATCAGGCGGCTGGTCTTTTGAGGACACGGCGGATGAAGAGTCTCCGTTTAGATTAAAGAAATATCTTACCGAGTTATAGGAAATGTACCCGATGGCTCCACACGTCAGAGGCGGAAGACCCATAATATCTACCGGCTCATATTTTGACAGTATATCCCGCAATTGATCCAAACCGTTGCCTTCGTAACTTGTTGATTTCTCTCCCGAAGTGTGACTGACCTTGCCATCATTTAAAGAGAGTATTTCTGATGGGTCGTATCCGAGAAAAGAGTATCGGGCGATCCGCTCTCCGCCCTCTACGCTCTCGAGTAAAAAAGAGTATTTTGATTGATCTTTGATTTTCAGATACGCATTTACGGGTGTGAACAGATCAGCCAGAATTTTCTTATAAACCGGCACTATTATTCCCTTAGCCGTGCTCTGTTTATTAGAGCAAAGAGCCTTGAAGTCGCTAAATGTCATTGTTTCCATGTTTTTCCTAATGTTTATAAAATAAAAAAACCTGCCGAATTCTTTCCTGGCAGGTGAGTATGCTTAGCTAAATGTGAACGACTTTACATTCGCATATCCTCTGCGAGGTTATAATACCACCAATAGTTAAATGAATAATTAAATGTATTTGAGTTCGTCATTGCAATGCTGAATATATATGAAGAGTGATTGTATGTCAAGTTAATTCTCTTAGTCAATTAAAAATCCAATATTTTCAAGCATAATCAGCTGCTCAATTTGGTTGTATGATTTACGAGTTCTTTCTATAATAACAAATATGAAAATTGAAGGCCCTTTATATGACGCTGTTTTCCTGGAACGTCCCAACAGATTCCTAACCAAAATAGAAATTGACGGAAAGGTGGTCGAAAGCCATCTGCCGGATCCCGGTAGATTGAAGGAACTGCTGATTAAAGGCGCCCGGCTGAGAGTTCGAAAAGTGCCTGAGACAGCAATACACAGGAGAACGAAGTGGACAACAGTCATGGTCAAATCAGGAAAACAATATATATCTCTTGATACGAACCTCCCGAATAAATTGGTAAAACGATTGTTAGAGAATAAAGAACTTCCGTTTCTGAAGGATTGGAATTTGAAAAAAACGGAGGTAACTGTAGGTAAGCACAGGTTCGATTTTCTTTTAGAAAATAAAGATTCAGAATTTTTTCTTGAGGTTAAGTCAGTTACGCTTGTGGAAAATGGAGTTGCAATGTTCCCCGATGCGGTGACTGAAAGAGGGAAAAAACATATGGAAGAACTATCAAAATTGAGAGATTCAGGGTTTGGCGCAGGAGTCCTTTTTGTATGTCAGAGATCCGATGTTCGGGAATTTACGCCTCACTGGGAAAGAGACCCGAAATTTGCATCCTCATTATTGAGGGCAAAATCGCTTGGAGTAAAGGTCTGGGTTATCGTTTGTGAGGTCACATCGACAGAGATAAATTACAAATATTCCATACCTTATATATTAGAGCATAAATAAACGTAGTTTTTAACTATTTTAGCTTAGGTATTAGAGAATCAATAAGAGTTGAATATAAGTAATTATGTCTAAATAGATAAAAATAAAATAATTGAAAATATTACTTGACAAATTTAACAAGGATATATAGCTTCAGTGCATAAACATTTTTTATAGATAATAAGAAAAGAACGATACCGGAAAATGGTATCACAAAGCATAATGCAATGTGCATCATTGCACTGTGAAGAACGGTATATTTGTGGAAGAAAGATTTGATTATTGAAATTCAAAATAAGTTTAAAAAAAACGCCGCAACGGCTAACAGTAAAAAGTAGGAGGTAACAGAAGTGTTATCAAATATAAAAACATTAATATTTTTGACGATGACTGGCGTATTTGTTGCAGGATGTGCAGACATTCCAAGCGATGCTCCGGTGTTTCCTGATTTCCAATCGGAAATGAGAATCTTAAACGCTGCAAACGAAACTGCATTATTGATGCAGGATACGGGAGCTGACCCGGTTATTACTCCATATGACACCACTGTCACGGTAGCATTTGATACAACTGTAGAGACAACATTTGCAGAAACCTCTGACACAACATGGAATGTTAATGCGGAGGGTACAGATTCGACTATAAATACCATTACTGTTACTACTGATACAACTGTAACCGCAACTATTGATTCGACTGTAACTACTAAAGTATTTACAATCCGGGTAAGTACGTTCAAGGATCTGTTAGTTAATACAGGCGACTTAGCTGTAAGCGTTGACGGCGCGTCAGTCGGAACGCTCGCCTATGAAGATGTTACTGCTTACTTGGCATATCCATCAGGTGTATATAACATTACCTACACTGCAACGACAACAAGAACTGCTGATATAGTAGTTACTGATTCACTTACAATTACCAACGGAGAAGAGGGATCCGGTTCCGGTGCAGTCACTGTAACCACAACTGTTAATGTCGTAGACGTTGCAGTCAGCGTGAGTGAGAATGTTAATCTTCCAGCCGATCAGCAGTC
Source organism: Candidatus Neomarinimicrobiota bacterium (assembly GCA_022573815.1). NCBI lineage: Bacteria > Pseudomonadati > Fidelibacterota > Fidelibacterota bacterium. Next base: position 785 of record JACZTG010000037.1, on the reverse strand, counting down.
GTTGGTTATCCTGCATGACGATGATGGCGGAGACAGGATTAGTTTATACCACGAAAAATTTATGTCAGAGACAGGAACCGGTTCCAGTTTAGGTTTGGTTAAGGTTATAAATACATACTCGGCAGGTGGTGCGTTAGATGTATCGGTTGTTGATGGCGCTAACATTGCTTTGGGATTAGAATTCTTAGGGAGAGCGTTAGATGACCCGAGTGATTCTACGTTAGTAGAAAATTTCTACTCTGGTTACGCTGAAGTACCGGTAGGTGCCTCGGTTACTGTAACGGATGGAACATCAAGCGAAACGGCTGCCCTAACAGTTACTGCGGGCAAGCGTCAATCGCTGATAATCTTTGGAACCAGCACCGGCTTTAAATTATCCCAACTAAATGATAAATAAATTGATTATGAATATTATAAATAAAAATAATCTCCGTGAAGATAAAATCAGGAGGAGTAGCATGTCTTATAGATTTTTCTTATTTGCAATAGTTATGTTGTTAGTTCCGTCATTAGCTTTCGGCGCTACGTCCGGCAAGCTAAAAGGAACGATTACCGACCAGGAAACCGGTGGCCCGTTAGTAGGCGCTAACGTGGTAATCAGCGGAACCTCCATGGGTGCGGCAACGGATGAGGACGGAAAATTCGTCATCCTTAACGTTCCTATCGGTGTCTATGAAATAGACATTAAGTATATCGGTTATCAGAACTACCTGTTGACCGAAGTAAAGATAACAGCCGATCTCACCACAGCTATTTCCGCGGAACTATCATCGGTAGCAGTTCAG
>JACZTG010000036.1 GCA_022573815.1 Candidatus Neomarinimicrobiota bacterium | reverse complement strand
AGCGATCACAGCGCAGAGAGCATCTGTGAGATCATCGGTCGAAGTATGCATACGATTCGTCAGTACCTGAGGCTTCTGAAGAACTTTCATCCTGAACTAACGGTTGACGTCCCCGAAAAAGAAAAAACCGGAGCTGAAAATTAACAACTGGATAATGATTATTGATAATACTAAACTTAGAAAGAAAAAGTGGGCGGACATTTGTCCTAATAGTAAGTAGAAGGAGAGTTAATAAGGCTTTTAAGTCCATCAAGTGAAATGCATTACTCTTCAGAATCGATTTCTTCAGTCGACTCATCATCGTTAGCGTCTCCTATATTATCTTTCTGATCAAGATTTATTCGTGCATCGGCGAGAGCCGAAGAATTAAATAATTTGAGATGCTCTTTAGAGAGTTTAAATGCGTCGGAGAGAGCCGAAGAATTAAAGACAGCTTGCTGTTGCTGAGCAAGTTGAGCCAGATTAGCAAGCATGTCTGAGTGTTCCTCTTTGCGCTTTCTTAAGTCTCTAGCTTCCTGTATAGCTTCCTCCTTAACCTTTTCATTAAGATATTTTTCCATAGATTTCATAAATGGATCTATATTGTACATATAGAATTGAACTTTGGCTTCAGAAAGCATTTCATGTATCAATTCAGGTCGAGGCGCAAGCGTTTTACCATTGTGAATACGCCACCAATCATCCTTTTTATCATCGGTAACGAGAATTATTGGCTTTTTTGTTTTTTTTGCTTTATCAATAGTCTGAAACCAAATAATTAGGTCACCATATCTTCGGACACTATCATCTTTCGACGCATCCCTATATCCAGGTGGAATACGTTGCGAATATCTCGTTTTTCCGTCTTCATAAAGCTTTTTTAGCTGATCATGGGAGTACTCTACACCTGTTTTCCCTTCAAACAACGAGGTGATTTCAAGCAAAATGCTATCTCGAACATCATTTTTAGTATATAATGAAATGTATTCATTTTTCTTTTTTACTAACTCTGTTTCAATTGCTTCTAAATTGATCTTAACTTTCTCGAGGAGATTACTAGCGTCTTTAATAAAGGGGTGTCTGTCGGATTGAAGTGTATTTTTAATATTTCTCTGCATTTTTTGTATATCGGATTGAATATCATTATAGGCTTTTACTTGCTGATCTTGAACGATAAGCCTATTATTATGGAATTCTAAAGCGGTTTGGTGAGGAATCCATAACCTATCAGATATTTTCTTGAGGATTTTTATTATTGCAGAACTCGTTTTAGGTGAATAGCGATAAAGATTTAGAAGAATATTAGCATCAAAAACAAAGATACATTTCTCCCATAGATTTTTAAATTCTTCATCCGTAGGGCGGTAGTAACCTTGTAATATTTTTCTCATATCTAAGACCAGTGCCGTTCAGTGATACATCTTCTAAGGTTTCTGGATATTATGTTTCGGATTTTCCTTTTTTATATACTTTCTTTCCATAGTTCTCGCTTCAGCTGTGCTGGTAGTAGGGCGAAAGCGAAATTGGGAAGATCCAGGAATGTCGCCTGAATTCAGATGTTCTCCCAGGCGTTCTCGAAGTCTTCCAGCGCCAGCGCTTCCTACATAATTTACATCTCCATTACGATTCAATAATTCGTATATGCCCGATTGATCAGGCACAGTGCCTAAATTCTTCTTACTGAAAGGTTTTGCTTTGCTCATCTTTTTAGCTGCCATTTTCAATTCTCCAATTCCTGTATTTAACTTACAAACAGCGTACAATTTACCCAATATAGGGTATATTTGCAAGTATAATTCACAACATATAGATATAATCTTCTTAATATAGTTAATTAAACTTTCTGATATAGGAATTTTGTAAGTCCATAAATAACAAAAAGATAAAGCTTTCCTTTTTCATTCCTACAACCGAACTTTGTTTTAGGTAAGTGAAATAATAACAATAGATTATACCAAGAATCTCTATAGAATTCAATAAGAATCGCATAAGAAATCCATAAGAATTCAATAAGAATCACATAATAACAAAAATCCCGACTTCTGCCAACTTCGATCCGGCATATGGCACAAAAGTGGCACCGTTTCTACGCAAACCACTGCCCGTTTACTGCCGTAAATCTGTCCCGTGGAGTCCCATAGAGTCCATTTTGCGATATTATGTATAGTTGGAGAATGATTAAAATATCCCCTGAAACGCTTATGTATCAATGCTTTGAGTGGTGCGCCCGGGTGGACTCGAACCGCCGGCCAATGGCTTAAAAGGCCACTGCTCTACCAACTGAGCTACGGGCGCATATTTCTCAACCGAAAAATATATCTGCATTTCGCTGCAATGGCAAGCGAAACTTGTTGAACAACCCGCAAAATCTGTATAAATTTCGGTGTCTCTTAATAGATGAAACAGATTATTAAGGATTAAAGAAATATTCTCAAAAAATGGACAATAAAACCGCTAAAAAGAATATAAATGCTTTAAGGCGCGAGCTTGAGCGTCATAATCAGAATTATTATGTATTTGATGATCCTGATATCTCCGACGCAGAATACGATAAGCTTTTTCGTGATCTTGAAGCTCTGGAATCTGAGCATCCCCAGCTCATAACGACCGATTCTCCGACGCAGCGGGTGGGTGCGGAGCCTTCAAAAGAGTTTAGGAGTGTCACTCACACTATACCGCTTCTAAGTTTGGCAAATGCAATGAATGAAGAAGAGCTGCGAGAATTTGATGCCGGCGTAAAAAAGCTTCTTGAGATTGATGGAGAAGTGGAATACGTCGGGGAACCGAAGCTGGACGGACTGGCTGTTGAACTGGTTTATCGGGACGGAGTGTTCGTTTTGGGCTCCACACGGGGTGATGGATTCGTGGGAGAAGAGATCACTCGGAATCTTCGAACTATAAAATCACTGCCGCTCCGATTGGTAGGCGATAATTCTTTCCCGGCTCTTTTAGAAGTCAGAGCTGAAGTGTTCCTTCCATCAGAAGCGTTTCTGGAGCTCAATAAGCGTCAGGAAAAACGGGAGGAGAAGATCTTCGCAAACCCGCGCAACGCAGCAGCCGGCTCATTGCGTCAACTCGATTCAAAGGTTACCGCATTACGTCCGCTTGCTTTGTATTGCTACGGCATAGGCGCTTCAGAAGGATTTAGCGCAACTGATCATTGGGAAATTTTAAACGGGTTGAGGGAGCTGGGGCTTCCGGTAACTCGAGAGGCGCGGAAATGCAACGGAATTAAAGAGGCAATGGAATATTTCAGAGAGATGGAAAAGAAGCGGGAGAAGATGGAGTTCGAAATTGACGGCATCGTTCTGAAAGTGAACGACCTGAATTTACAAGCAAGTCTGGGACAAAGAAGCAGAAGTCCGCGATGGGCGATAGCGGGTAAGTTCAAGCCTACACAGGAAACGACGGTAGTTAAATCTATCAGTGTTCAAGTTGGTCGGACGGGAGCGTTGACTCCGGTGGCAGAATTAGAGCCCGTGAATGTTGGCGGAGTTATGGTTAGGCGAGCGACCCTGCACAATCAGGATGAGATAGACAGAAAAGATATTCGCGTGGGGGACAGCGTGATAATACAAAGGGCAGGTGATGTGATACCCGAAATAGTGAGCGTTATAACTTCAAAACGGAAAAAAGGTTCGAAGCGTTATAAAATACCCGATAAATGCCCCGTATGCGGAGCTGCTGTTATTCGGTTTGAAGGTGAAGCGGTTCATACGTGTCAGAATCAGTCATGCCCCGCCCGACTCAAAGAATCGATAAAGCACTTTGCAAGCAAAGGAGCGATGGATATTGACGGTTTGGGTGACAAGCTCATTGATGCATTAGTTGATAACGGCTCTTTAAAGAATGTAGCGGACCTTTATTCCCTGACAGGTGAGCAGCTGTCAGCAATGGAGAGAATGGCGGAAAAATCCGCAGGTAATATAATTGAAGCGTTGAAAAACAGTCGTGAAACAACTCTCGGCAGATTTTTATTCGCTCTCGGGATTAGACATGTGGGTGAACAGACAGGACGGTTGATAGCCGATGAGTACGCAAGCTTTGAGAATGTAAAAAATGCGGAGATGGAGTCGCTGGAAAAGGTAGAGGGTGTGGGACCCATAGTAGCTCAAAGCGTTTGGAGTTTTTTAAATGAAAAGGAAAATCTGAAGACGATTTATAGGATGATTGAACACGGTATCATGCCCATTCATAAGGGCGGAAAAGTCAGAGGGAAATTGGCGGGGCAGACTTTTGTTATAACGGGAACGCTCGGGCGGATGAAACGGCAGGAGGCAAAAGAGATGATAGAAAACGCAGGAGGAAAAATTGCATCTTCCGTTAGCAGCAAGACCGATTATCTAATAGCGGGTGAAAATGCCGGTTCGAAGCTCTCCAAGGCGAAGAATCTTGGAGTTAGAATACTATCAGAAAAAGAGATTATCGCTATGGTTAGAAGTAATTGACAGCATTATTCTATTATCTTGTAAGAAATTCCGAAGTGTGTTATCATAACATATTATGGGAATATTTTTGTAAATGAGTGCAAGATTGGATTCTGGCGATACCAGCCATCTACGAAATGTCGGTGTGGGGAAGAAAATTCTCGTCATTGATGACGATAAGTACGCTCGCTCAATTTCAAAAAAAATCCTTAGAGAGTACGGTTACGAAGTTACTTTAGCGGAAGACGGCATTGAAGGTTTGAAGATAATGGTCGAAAATAAACCTGACCTAATCTTGCTTGATATGATGATGCCCAAATTGAGCGGAAATGAAGTATTAGAGAAAATGCGTTCAATCGATGTGCTAAAAGATATTATCGTGCTGATGGTTTCGGCAAATTCTGAAGTTCATCAAGTACAAAAAGCGCTTTCCCTCGGGGCAATGGACTATGTAATTAAGCCAATGAGACCTGTAATGATGGTCGAACGAATAGTGCGGGCTCTTCAAGGCGGCAGCCGAAAACAGAGGAAGGGTATGGACACTAAAAAGCAGGGAGATAAACATACATACCTATTGCTGCTTACCAAAAACAGAGCATTCATAGAAGAAATAAGTTCTAATCTTCCGGAAGTATATAAAGTTGATGTGCTGGAATCTACTGACGACCTTCCTGATTATTTCGGCTCTTCTTATTGTCAGTTTATTCTTGCTGACGAAGAGTCGTTAGATATACCAAACGCGGGTAAACTAAGCAGCACAATATTCTCCTTTGACAGAGATAGCCATGTAAAGCCGTATCTTTATTATTGGTCTGATTTTGAACAGGGCGATATAGACAAATACTTAATGCAGGGAATTGAAAAGTGTATCAAACGACCTGAAAATCCCGATGAACTTTATGACCTTTTCAATGAAAACTTTGAAGTAAATCTTGTTGAAGAAATTCGGAAGAGTGATGAGTTGGTCTTACTTCGCAGACGGGAAATAAAAACGTCAGCCGCAGGCAGGGAGATGAGCCGTCATGTTAAAAGACTCACCGAAGAAGGAATAAAAAAATTTATAATTGACCTGTCAGTTTTGGAACAGATAAAGTTAGAAGAAATTCAACATCTTTCTGAATTCACCGATTCCCAAACAAAACTTGGAATAAAAGTCTGTTTTGTTCTGAGTTCAAAACATGTAAAACAATCTTTTTATGAATTTATCGAGACGGTAAATGTTTCAGTTGTTGATAGTGTTGAAGAGGCTATTACGGAAATCGGTTGAAGAATATCAGCGCCACATTAAATCATAAATATAGTCTTATAAACAGTCTCGAAATCACGAATTATTTCACACTTGACATAGTATATGAGGTCACTTATATTCGTTTTCTTGAAACAGTTAGATGAAGACTTTCAATCTTTTATCCACAAAATTTAATATGTTTCGGGTAAAACAAGTTTGTACTAAGCGGAACTGTTTTAAAACGGTATTACAAAACTTTTTTAGAAATAGTTAGGCAAAATATTAATGGCAGATGACCGGGGAAGCAATACCCTTTCAGAGAATGTCGCAACAACTGATGACAAATTGGTAAGTTGGAGTGATTTCGCTAAACTATTTATAACGCCTTTTTTTATAGCCGCCGCCGCTATCGGCTTGTTTTTTTCGTTTACATTCTTCTTTTCAGAATCGAAAGGCAGGTTTGACTACCTCGAAAGTATTAAAGTCGGCGGTGCCAATAACCGGTGGCACTCGGCATTTATGCTTTCGAAAATATTGAGAGCTGATGCAGGCGGACCTGTAGATGATCGTTTTATGAATGAGATACTTTCCATATATAAGAATGCGAAATCCGACGACCCTCGGGTTCGCCGCTATCTTACTCTTGCACTCGGGCACATTTCCGACCCGAGAAGTGTGAAGAGCCTTAAAGACGCCACTTTAGACGCAGATGACGAAACGAGACTTTACGCGCTCTGGTCGTTGGGAAAACTTGGAACTGAAGGTGTTCATAAAGATTTGGAAAAATTTTTAACCGATCCCGATCCTGCTATGAGAAAATTATCGGCACATCTTCTCGGAAGCGTAAAGGGCGGCAATCCTGAAATCGCTTTAAGGGTTGCCCTTTCGGACCCTGTTGACGATGTGAAATGGAATGCTGCGCTCTCGTTGGCTAAATGGGGAGATAAAGCGGGATTAGAGGTTTTGGAGATGATGCTGGACAGAGAGTATCTGCATAGGCACGATCAGATGGATGAATCTCTAAAGGAGATGACGATTAAATCGGCGATTATCGCTATAGGAAATCTCCATGAGGTTGTTTTAAGGGAAAAGATAGAAGCGCTCAGGGATTCGGATCCAAGTATGAAAGTTCGGCAAGCGGCGATAGATGCCTTAATTATGTTTGAAGAGAAGAGTTAATCATTCACGGAGTGAAAGGAAAATGACAGAAGACGTTTCAAGCGCAGACGCCAACGCCGCTGACGACAAGGGTTCGGCTGATGGAACCGGCACGAAAGGAGAAATGAAAACAGAAGATGTGAGCGCTGCCGTAAAGACTCCTGCCCCGCCACAAAAGAAAACAGTGGACAGGCGAAGATTCTTTTCTTGGTTGGGTTTGGCATGGATGTCATTTGGAGCAGCGACATTAGGAGTGTTAGCCGCAATTGGGAGGCTGTTCTTTCCCAACGTACTATTCGAGCCGCCGTTATCTTTTAAAGCCGGCTTTACCGATGAATACATTATTGATGTCGTAGATGAACGTTTCAAAGAGTCTTTTGGGGTGTGGCTGGTGAGAACTTCTTCTATAATGTATGCTCTCAGCACAGTTTGTACGCATCTTGGCTGCACACCTAACTGGCTTTCCGCGGAAGGCAAATTTAAGTGTCCCTGCCACGGAAGCGGATTTTACAAAACCGGAATCAATTTTGAAGGACCCGCTCCAAGACCGCTTGAAAGATATAAAATATCTTACACCGAAGATGGACAAATTCTTGTCGATAAGAACAGAAAGTTTCAGTATGAAAAAGGACAGTGGAGTGATCCTGAAAGTTATATAAAGGTTTAATCCTCTATTAAAGGAAATTATAAATAATGGCAGATGAGAATATAAAGGAAGAGAGCACAGAAGAAAAACCGAAGGTTGCTCCTACCAAAAAGAAAAAGAGTACCTGGGACCAGCTGGTTGATTCTCAGGTAGCTAAATCTTTTTTCAGGACTGGAGTGCCGCGAACACGACGCTCAAGACTCCTTGTGATCCTTAACTCGTTGTGGTTGCACCTTCATCCGGCAAGAACTCACAGGCACGCGGTTCGGCTACGCTACACCTGGTGTATGGGAGGGCTTTCCTTTTTCTTGTTCATGGTGCTGACAGTAACCGGCATTCTTTTGATGTTTTATTACCGACCAACTGTAGAATACGCGTTTCTGGATATAGTTGATCTTCGAGAACAAGTCCCCTTGGGAATTATGAGGGAATTGCATCGATGGGCAGCCCACCTTATGGTGATAACCGTATGGCTACATATGTTCCGCGTATTTATGACAGGTTCATACAAACCGCCTCGCGAATTTAACTGGGGAGTTGGTGTTATATTATTAGTTCTAACGCTGCTGCTGAGTTTTACGGGATATTTACTTCCCTGGGATCAACTCGCAATTTGGGCTGTTACAGTGGGTACGAATATGGCGCGAGCAACACCCTTCATCGGACATGAAGGACCCGGTGCCTCGTTGCTTCAAATTGGGGATATTGCGCTTGTGCACGCCGGAAGTGACGTTAGGTTCGCATTATTGGGAGGGCGATTTGTAGGCGAGGCAACTCTCTTACGGTTTTATGTTCTCCATTGCGTGGGATTGCCGTTTATAGCAATTCTTCTGATGGCGCTACATTTCTTCCGCATTAGAAAAGACGGTAATATATCAGGGCCAATGTAATGGAGGGAGCTAATTAGATATGACAGGATTTATTAATTTTTTATCAGATCCACCGATTCTTTTTACCATACTGCTGATAATTCTCTATTTGAGCTTTAAATATCCAAGAGTATTCTGGTCGGGTAAAGCGATGATAATCGTTGGAGTTTCGTCATCGCTCTTCTTCGGCTTGAGTCTATTTAATGCTAATTTCAGGATTATTGTTACAAGACCTGATAACATCCCTATAGTCGGATTGATATTCATTATATTTTTCTTTACGTGGTTGGCGATGTGGCAAGCGGTAAAAAACGATAAACGTATAGCAGAAGGAAAGCCGGTAGCAGAAGCGGAAATTGAGCCGAAAAGAGTTATCGTCTGGCCGGACTTGGTATATATCGAGCTGATAGCGCTGACTCTAACGCTAATTCTACTAATTGGATGGTCGGTACTTATTGAGGCTCCGTTAGAACAACCTGCCAATCCGGCTAATTCCCCCAATCCGTCAAAAGCGCCCTGGTATTTTCTTGGATTACAGGAGCTGCTGGTTTATTTCGATCCGTGGATTGCGGGTGTGCTGTTACCCGGTATAATTGTTGTAGGACTTATCGCCATTCCGTTTATAGATAAAAACACAAAAGGAAACGGATATTATTCTTTTAATGAGCGGAAGATGGCGATTTCCATATTTATTTTCGGATGGCTCCTGCTGTGGATTCTTTTGATAGTTATAGGAACATTTTTAAGGGGACCAAACTGGAATTTTTTCGGTCCGTATGAATATTGGGATGTCCACAAATTAAAGCCCTTGATAAATATTAACCTCTCGGAGATAATCTATATCAAAGTATTAGGGACAGGATTGCCGAAAAGTTGGTTTATTAGAGAGATATTCGGAATTGGTCTTTTGGCTGTATATTTCTTTGTCACTCCGATAATCTTGATACGAGGTAAATTCAGGAGTTTGTACGAACAATTAGGAGTGGGTAGATTTGCTATCTTTGTGAGCCTGCTGCTACTTATGGTGAGTGTTCCCATCAAGATGTATCTAAGATGGCTTTTCAATCTAAAATATCTCGTTGCCATACCCGAGTTTTTCTTTAACATATAAAGTAGGAGCGTTGATTGGCGAAGAAGAAAGACGATATACAATATCTCTATAATATTCCGCGACTGAACATCGTGTTTGCGCTCACAAGCGTGGGTTTGCTGCTTTCCGTCATATTGATGTTTGCTGATGACTATTCAAGGGAGTGGAGGGATTATCAGCGGGAGTATAGGAGTAAACAAATTGAAAACGCCACCAACGAATTAGAATCCAAAATATCTGAACTCGACTCTACGCAACTGACAGCGATTGAGACCAAAATATCGGAAGCGGAATTGCTTGTAGTGGAAAGAGAAGAAGAAATTGAGTCGGTCATGGATGACTTAACTTCTATTGAAGATGACTGGTATATGATAGATCAAAGGTATCGTTTTGCGAAATCCAAATACGATGCAAATAAATATTCCTACGAAGTGCACCTTAAGAAAAATCTTACGGCCGAGGCTGAACAATTAAAAATTGAGATGGATAAATATAGCGCCATTATGTTCACCTCAGAAAACGAAATAGAATTAAAAGAAGTAGAAAAAGATAAAGCCAATTCTGTTCTGGATAAATTGAACATAGAGTTATCCGATAGTAAAAAAGAATTGGAAAAGCTTAACAGCGATATTACGAAAATTGAAGTATTCCTTGCTAAAATAGGTCCGAGTTTTGCCAATGATTATTTTAGAAATATGCCAATGGTTGATTTCATCAACCCTTCTGAGAAGGTAATACAGGTAGTTGTTTCCGACTTGCATGAGGATTTGAATTTCCTGACAGTACCGCGGGTTGACAGATGTCAGACATGCCATCTCGCCATTGATAAACCCGGATTTGAGGACGCAGAACAACCTTACACCACTCATCCTAATCTTGATGTTTATGTGGACAAAACATCTTCTCACCCATTGTCCGATTTCGGGTGTACAACTTGTCATGGTGGTCTCGGCAGAAGTGTATCGTTTAAAGACACACACCATACACCGGGAAGCGAAGAACAAAAAGAAGAGTGGGTAGAAAAATATAATTGGGTTGAACCGCACCACTGGGATTATCCGATGTATCGAGCTGACCTGATAGAATCATCCTGTTTTAAATGTCACAAGAATCAGGCTGAGGTAGTTGGGGCGGAAACTCTGAATGCGGGCGTTGACCTAATAAAGAGGTTGGGATGTTTCGGATGCCATAAAATCGAAGGGTTCACTGAATTAAGGAAAGTCGGACCCAATCTCACTAAGATTTCGTCTAAAGTTTCCAAAGAATGGACATATAAGTGGGTAAAGAACCCGAAGCATTTCCAAAGCAAAACGAGAATGCCGCGATTTTTTAATCTTCTGAACAGCAGCACGCCTGAAGATATGATTTCGAATGATGTGCAGGCGAGAGCAATTGTTGATTATATCTTTGCCAATTCTCAAAAAGAAAGCTATAGGAGAGTTCCAAGGCGTGGAAATCGGATTCGCGGCGAAGCGCTGGTTGAGAATCTCGGTTGTTTCGGATGCCATAAGCTTGGCGACAGCTACAATACAAATGATAAGATATTAAACAGACGTGAGTTCGGACCCAATCTCAATGGATTGGGAAGTAAATTGAATAATGCCTGGCTCTTTCATTGGCTGAAAAATCCCAAGAAGTATTTCCCTGAAACCATTATGCCTCGATTACGGTTATCTGATCAGGAAGCCGCGGATATCTCATCTTACCTACTTTCAATCAACAACGAAGAATTTGATAATACGCCGCTGCCGGAGGAAAATGAAGAGGCATTGAACGAGCTCACGTTCGAATATCTCAAGCGCAATATGATTCGCTCGGAAGCCGATGCGAAGCTTATTTCCATGAATAGTATAGAGAAATCCGAATTTGTCGGCGAAAAACTTATCGGGCGATACGGTTGTTTCGGATGCCACGTCATTCCGGGATTCGAGAATGCGCAGCAGATAGGAACCGATCTGACGGAAGAAGGCTCTAAACTGATAGCACGATTTGATTTTGGTTTTGTTGATATTGAACATAGTAAAGAGGAGTGGATATTCAATAAACTCAAGACGCCTCGAATTTTCGACAATGGAAAAGTGAAACAATTCGATGAAAAGTTGAAAATGCCAAACTTCGGTATTTCAGACGAAAAAACGAATGCTTTACTTACTGCTATAATGGGCTTCACCAAGGAAAACGTCGCTTCAACCAAGATGAGAAATTTAGATAGTCATGAACTTAAGGTTCACGAAGGGTTGCGATTGATTCAGGAACTAAATTGTCGCGGATGCCATGTTATTGAAAATGAAGGCGGGTCAATTATACCTGTGATAAATGCGGTAATGATGAAAAGTGGACTTACAGAAGAAGAAGCGGTCTCTTTTTATCCCCCGAATTTGCAGGGAGAGGGTGAGAAAGTACAGCCGGATTGGCTCTTCAGGTTCGTAAAAGATCCAACAGAGATTCGACCATGGCTAAAAGTAAGAATGCCTACTTTTGCTTTATCTGACGAGGATGCGCTTATTATCGAACAATTTTTCACGCACGCTTCAAAGCAGGATTTTCCATATAGATATACCGAAAAAACGAAATTGAGCGGAAAGATATTGCGTGACGCTCGAATGCTTGTCTCAAATGATTATTTTGCCTGTTTCTCATGCCATCAGCAAGGGGCAAAGAAACCTGAGGGTCCTGTCTCAGATTGGGCGCCTGATTTAGCTCTTGCAAGCGATAGACTTCGCCCTGAGTGGATACCAAAATGGATTAGAAATCCGAATCTGATTCAGCCAGGCACAAAGATGCCGACGTTTTTCGATCCGGAATATTTTGACGAATCGGGTCCGGACGATATCCTTGATGGAGATGAAGACAAACAGATACAGGTAATAACTGATTATATTTTACAATTGGGGGGATAATGCCTGTCCCACAAAATAATAATGTCGGGAGGACAGAATGAAAAATATGAAGATAGTATTAATTATGGCAATAGTGATGGTTTTTGCTGTTACCGCTCAGGGTCAGTATACACCTGGGAAGGTAACCGGCGGGGGAACAATATCAGGTATGGTATCGTATGATGGTACCGCTCCTAAACTTAAGGCTCTTAGAATCGAGAAAGATAAAAAAGTCTGCGCGCTTCACGATAAATTCAAAGAGGATCTTATCGTAGATGCTAAAGGCGGACTTAGGAATGTTGTCGTTTACATAGAAACCATTGAAACCGGAAAGGCGTGGGATAAGAAATATACCCTTGACCAGAAGGGATGCAGGTTTGAACCGCACATTATGATAGTCGGAGCAGGTGAGAAGCTGAGCATACTTAACAGCGATAAAATCCTGCATAACATCCATACATACAGCAAGATTAATCGATCAATAAATAAAGCACAGCCTAAATTTAAGAAAAAAATGTCCGCTAAATTCGGTAAGGCTGAATTTATAAGATTACGCTGCGATGTTCATGCGTGGATGAGCGGTTGGATAGTTTCGTCTGCAAGCCCATATTACGCAGTGACGGATGATTCGGGTAATTTTAGTATTAGCGATGTGCCTGCGGGAACTTATACGTTGAAATATTGGCATGAAACGCTTGGTGAGCAATCTGTGGAAGTGACTCTCACCGGCGGTGGCACAGCCAAGTCAGACGCTAAATTTTCTCCAAAGTCTTAATCAATATCATAACTGAAAGAATCCTGAATGGCTGAAGTTGAGAAAAAATTTAAACCGGAAAAGAAACCTAAAAAACCGCGCCCAATAGCTTGGGTTGATTGGGACGGCTGCACCGGCTGCGAAGTTTGTATCGCTTTCTGTCCGGTTGACTGTATGTATCTTGCCGATAGTCCTGAGTCAGTTATGAAGGGACACGCGCAGATAATAGTGGTGGATTACGAAAATTGTATCGGATGCACCATATGTGTTAAGGAATGTCCGTGGGATACCATTGAAATGATTATGAAGGAAGAAGTTCCTGAGAGAGAAGCAGCCACGAATCAGGGAGACATTGCGTTCGGCAAAGTGGAGACTCGCTTTTTCGGATAGACCGTTTCTGAACAATGAGGGGAATTCTTTAAGCTGATTTTAACTTGACTGTTAAGCAGCTCATCTGTAAAATCTTTCCTGTAAAAAATCGGGGTGTGGCGCAGCCCGGCTAGCGCACCTGCTTTGGGAGCAGGGGGTCGCAGGTTCGAATCCTGCCACCCCGACATAAATAAATTTGTGCGGGTTAGGGCTTGCCCTGACCGCAGTCAGACAGGAAATCCTGCCACACCGACAAGTTTTAGCAGTACTACTATTTTTTTGTAGAATAATTGTAACAATTGAAGAGCAAATTATCGGTATACTCCCTAATTCCGATAAAATATCAGCTTGAAATGAATCCCAAGCTGTTGTTTTCCCGTAAATAATAGTTATATTGAGGGAGCCGGTATTAATATCTACTATGCGGATTATGATTGGAGGTAGTTGTGTGAACAGACGAATGATACTATTATTAGTTCTTATAGGTTTTACAGCAGGAACGGCGTTTGCTCAGAGCGAAGTCACAATCATATCGGATAAAGATAATACTCTTTACGAAGACGATAGCGGAGCTCTCAGTAATGGAGCCGGAATTCACTTTTTTGCCGGCAAAACCGGTACAAAAGCCGGTGGAGTTCTTCGGCGCGGTCTGATCTCATTTGACATTGCCGGGAGTGTCGAATCAGGCGCAACTATCGAGAGTGTCGTACTTACACTGACTGTGACAAAGTCAGCGCCCGGATCCGGATCAATTGATGTCAAATTACATAGGGTGACTTCCGACTGGGGCGAGGGGACGTCTAATGCCGGGGATGCTGCGGGTGGCAACGGCGCAGCTTCCGCTACCGGAGACGCTACCTGGATTCATACATTCTTCAATAGCGCTACTTGGACAAGTGTCGGAGGAGATTTTTCTTCAACAGTCAGCGCTACTCAATCGGTAGCGGGAGTAGGTTCTTATGAATGGGGATCAACATCAGGAATGGTCTCGGATGTTCAGGGATGGTTAGACGATTCCGCCAACAATTTTGGCTGGATAGTAATTGGTAATGAAAGCACTCTTCAAACAGCGAGACAGTTCGGAACTCACGAACATACAACTGCTGCTGACAGCCCAACTTTAGTTGTATCATTCACACCGTTAGTCACGGCTGTTGATGATGAAAACGGCGAATTACCGTCTGAATACAATCTCGCGCAAAATTTTCCAAATCCATTTAATCCTGCAACTACCATCGCGTATCAATTGCCTCAATCCGGCAAAGTCTCCCTCATAGTATATGATCTATTGGGCGCGGAAGTAGCAACGCTTGTGAATAGCGTTCAATCGGCAGGGATACATAACGTTACGTGGAATGCTGCCAATGTGGCGAGCGGTATTTATTTCTATCGTCTTCGAGCGGGAAGCTTCACACAAACGCGGAAATTAGTCGTTATAAAATAAAGCCATCTCGGTGAAGATATTGAAAGATATTTACCGATTTATCAGATTCCCTCTAATTTTATTCATATTAGCCTTCTCTTATGACTTTGCCGTATCACAGACATTAATAAATAAATCTCTTCTTAATCGGTTATCTCTTCCAAAAGGATTTTCAGTGAATATATTTGCTGAAAACCTCGGAGCTGCAAGAGGTTTGGGAATTTCACCAAATGGTGACCTGTTTGTCTGTTCAATGAAAACCGGCGAGCTGATAGTATTGCCGGACGCAGATAAAGACGGAATCGCTGATAAAAGAATCATTTTCGCGGACGGATTGAGAAATCCTCATAGTGTGGCAT
>JACZTG010000035.1 GCA_022573815.1 Candidatus Neomarinimicrobiota bacterium | reverse complement strand
CTGAACGGGCAGGTGATGAACGCATAGCAGGACTCTCATACCTTGAAAGAGCGGAGATATTCCACCGGAAAGACGATATAGACGAAAGTATCCTCCTTGCAACGAAGGCTTTCAAGATATTCACGGAAATGAAAGACAGGTTAGGCGTTGCTGAAGTATATAAACTCATGGGAATGAACTACAAGAAGAACGGCAGGTTCGATCTTGCTGAAGTATATCTTGGTAACTCCCTACGGATAAACGAACGTCACGACAACGCGCTGAACAAGGGCGAGACATACCTTGAGATAGCGCGCCTGAAGAGTGAGACCGATGACGCTGCACTGGCAGAGACCAACTACGCCAAAGCGCTTGAATGCTTCACATCTATCGAAGCGCGGCAGAAGATGGCGGCAGTAGCGCAAGAGATGAGCCAAGTAGCCTAACACCCCGATTCCAAATATTTATTCCCCGACGAACTTTCTTGCTTAGAAAGTTTTTTGTTTTTAGAAGTTAATGTTTATATCCTCTCCCCTTGAGGGGAGTAACTGTCTAACGCAGGAGATAATTGAATGAATATCGCGGAATCACACACCCCGTCTCAACTTCCGTTGAGCCACCCCTCTTGATAGAGGGGAATATTGATGTTTTATCCGTGAGGGTAAAGGATTATTGAGTGAGTCGGAGCCACCGACTTCGGCGGGACAGGCTCCGTAGGAGAGCCTTCAGCTCGAGCCCCAACCCGCATAAGTGTAAAAGAGGAGAGCGTTATCTGAGTTTCTTAATGCGGATGTCTCCGTTGGTTGTTTCTATCCGTATCTCATCACCTCCGCCGTTGATATCGCCTTCGCCTCTAAGAACTCTGCGACCTCTCCAGCCGCTATCGTCGTCATCTATGCTGATGGGGAAGTCTGAGTAAATCTTATAGTCTCGCCACGCTCTCCGCGTAATTTCCAACCGCACGTTAAATGTGGCTTGCAGGTCTTCCGGTAAATACAGAGTTATGTCTCCGCCTGCCGTTTCAAGAGTGACATGAGTGTCCGTTTTCTTATCGGATACCACCATTTCAGCATCAATATCGCCGCCTGCTGTTTCCGCCTCTATATAGCCGTGAGCTTCCAATATTTCAATACTTCCCCCGGCAGTTTCCACTTCGACAGGACCCTCGGAACCTTCCACGGTGATGCTTCCGCCTGCTGTTTCCGCCTTGACCATTCCTCCTGCAAGTCCTATGTGTATGCTTCCCCCTGCGGTGCTGGCGCTAACGTCACCCTTGGTATCGCCGATGGAAATGCTTCCGCCGGAAGTTTCAACATCAATGGGACCGTTTGCGTAATTTACGCTGATGCTTCCGCCTGAGGTGGAAAGTTCCAGGTCTTCGCCCGCTTCTACAACCTTAATGCTTCCGCCGGATGTTTTTGCAACGCCTTTGCCGGTTATCTTTCCGAGTTTAATGCTTCCGCCGGAGGTATGAACGTTCAAATTTCCGTTTACATCGCCGACTTTAATACTTCCTCCGGCTGTTTCCGCATTTACATTGCCATTTTTGACTTCTTTAATTTTAATGCTTCCGCCTGCGGTAGAGATGTTCACGTTACCGTTTTTTATCTGACCGACTTTGATGCTTCCGCCGTCAGTTTCTCCTTTAACGTTTCCATCTAAATCATCTATAGTGAGACTTCCGCCTTCTGTGCGTAGATTGACATTGTATTTATAAGGCACTGTTATCTCATACTCAAGGCGGTGACTTCTCCTGCCTCGTCTGCCCCACGGAGTTTCGCCTTTAACTGAAACATCATTTCCGGATTTATCGATCCATACTTTAATTTCATCAAAATATTTGCGTGCTTCCGATTCTCTTCCTACGCCAGCACGTTTAATGACGACAATTCTTACCTCTTTTTTGTTCCACGATTCGATATAAATGGGGCCTTCGTCGGAAATTACTCTAAGTTCTCCGCCTTCTTTAACTTTGATGGTCTTATCGATTCGTTCGATATATTCTCCCGCTTCCCTAAATATTTCGCCTCTTTCCTGCGGAAGCCCCAAAACGGGGAAGAGTAGCGCTAACA
This sequence comes from Candidatus Neomarinimicrobiota bacterium, assembly GCA_022573815.1. Taxonomy (NCBI): domain Bacteria; kingdom Pseudomonadati; phylum Fidelibacterota; species Fidelibacterota bacterium. Next base: position 14,167 of record JACZTG010000035.1, on the reverse strand, counting down.
ATATTATGAGCGATAATTTATTCAGTCTGTTCTTCATTTGTATCCTCTTGGCGATTAAATCTCTCGCCCTGTTATATCAATTTCTTTTTCAGAAAAATATTCTTTTATAAGAAATCTAATGTATTCGTTTTCATCTGAGACCATTTTGTCTTTTAGCGCTTCTTTTACCTCTTCATCATTGAATCTTGTCAATGCCTGTATCGCCTGCATACGTACGCCACTGTTTTCATCCAGCGACAGCGCTTGTAAGAACGCCTTCATAACAGCCCGGTCTAATCGGGCGATAGTTAGAGTTTCAGCGGCTTTGAGTCTCACACCCGGATTATCATCGTTATTCAATGCGTATATCAGCGCTTCATTTATCTTTTTTTCCTTACTGTTTACCCGTAACAGATTAACTGTCTTTAGGCGAATTGAGGGACCCAAGTCGCTTTGAAGAGCCGCCGCCAATAACTTCTGAATCTTCGGATTCTTGATATTCCCTTTTATACCAACACTGGAAACAGCATCAAGCGTCAATATTATCTCGCCTGATTGTGAGTCATAATCGTGAATATTCAAATCCGCAATTTCTAATCCCTGCGCTCCCAGCAAATCGACGGAAACAGCGCCGCTTTGAACAGCGTTAAAATCTATTATCTCCAATCCGTCGCCGAAATCCACCTCGATATCAACTGCATTACCGATTATGATTCCTACGACCAACATAGCGATAGCGCCGGCTAACTTCGGATTATTACCGAACAGAAATCCAATTATACCGCCTCTTTCCGCGCTGCTTCGGGAAGTGTGGGAAAAATCAGCGTTAAGAGTATCCATAAGTTTGCGCCTGCTTTCAAATAAAACCGCGTCGGAAACTTCGGTTCCTGTCCGCTGGCTATAAAGTTCGTGCAGCTCTTTTTCTCTCTCAAATTCTTCTTTGAGAAGCCTGTTCTCGCTAAGTTCTCTCTCAAATGCCGCTTTTTCTTCCGGCAACAGTTCTCCGTAAAGATACAGCAGTATTGATTCGTTGCGTTTAGCGTCACTCATATTATGACTCCATATAAGATTTTAGATGAAATTTTAATTTTTCCCGCGCTCTGAATAGATAACTCTTCACCGTCCCGGATGTGCATTCCATAAGTTCCGCCGCTTCTCTGATTTTATGACCCTGTTGATGACAAAGTACGAATGCCATACGTTCTTTAGCGGATAATTTAAGAATAGCATTCTCAATTTCATATTTCAATTCAGAATTAACAGAGTGCAGATCAGGCGTATCGGTATGAGACAGCCTCAAATCATGGTCAACGCCGAATGTGTTCCCATCATTTCGTGATATAGAAACCGTGTTTGTCCTTAGCTTTTTACTTTTGAAGGTAATGGACTTGTTCACCGCTATCCTGTATATCCATGTGAAGAAACTACTTTTAAATTTAAATTTAGGAAGAGCTTTGTAAGCGGCGATAAGGGCTTCCTGATATATATCCTGAGCGTCATCTATGTTACCGACAATAGAATAGGCTAAGTTGAGTACCTGCCGGTCATAATTGCTCACAAGCTGTTCAAAAGCATAATGGTCGCCGTTTTGGGCTCGAATTATCATCCTTTTTTCCTTATCATCCATTTACGTATCTACTTCTACTGATAATCTGACGGTAATTTTGATAAATGGTTGGCATAGTGGCATAAAATAAGAATTTTTTGCAAAGTGTAAAGGTGTTGTTTAGAGGCGAGCAATATTATTCCTGAAAGCGGGTGTTAATTTAAAACGAAAAGTAAGAGTATTGCAATTTATCATAAAGCACTGATACCAAAGAGTATTACCTGCGTGACCTCATCTTATTCTTTGAGTGAATAAGATATTTTGAGGCTTCAAAATTATCGGGTTCGATTTTAAGAGTACGCCTGAAATCAGCGGCTGCATTGCCATATAATCCTTTTTGGAAATATATTACTCCTCTCAGGTAATATGCATCGGCGTAATCGGGGTTTATCTCTATTGATCTCTTCAAATCATATACTGCTTCATCAATTAACCCTAACTTAAAATAAGCCATTCCCCGTTTATGAAATAATTCAAAGTAAAATGGGATGAAAAATTCCCCTGTATCGGCTTCTACGCTTGTAATTAATGAGGTCAATTGTTCAATTGACGAATCATAATCTTTTCTTTTCCAATAAATATTCAGCGCTTTGAAATTGGCGCCGGCTCGTTTGTAATCTAAAAGCGCATTAGTCGTATCTCCTGTTTCCTCGTAAAGCATCCCTCTGTCACGCAATATTTTCTGCTTATCGGAAAATTTCTTCAACATACTCTCATATTCCTCCAATGCCGCGGGAACATTACCTATCATCTTATACGCATTAGCAAGCTCAGACTGCGCGTTGGGAATGCGGGGAAGCAGCTCAATCGCTTTTTTAAATTCAGTAACGGCGAATTTATGAGCTCCCATCATCTTGAACGACATTCCTCTGTAATAATAAGCGTAAGCCCTGTCAGGTTCTTCGTGTATTACCCGGTCGAGTTCAGCAATGGCAGCCTCATAATCGCCTTCATAGTAGGCATTGACACCATCAGCGAACGCGACTTCCACATCTCTGTTATATACATATCCCTTTGATTGAGCGTAGGTAGTGAGGGATAGCGATATATAAAGAGATAGGAACAAGCAATATTGAAATATCTTCATAATTAATAATACGTGATTCCGATGTAAATGTTTTTAAATGACCGGTAACAGGTTATTTCTCTGAAATAGCGGCAATATAATGCCACTTTTATTGAATTCCAATCTGAAGTCTTTTATACCGTTAGAAACCGATCCTTTAAAAGCTTTCAATAGAGCCAAAACCTTATATTTACAATTTCTGGTATGATAATTGCCAAATTATCAGCAGGAACATTGTCATACAAACCGGATAGGAGATTTATTATGAATACTCGAGACTTAGTTGAAGCTATCTCGTCAGATAGCGGACTAACTACAGTACAGGCAGACAGGGCGTTAAACTCTTTAGCAGCCAATTTAACGATTGCTTTGAAAAAGGACGAAGAAGTTTATATTGCCGGAATCGGAACGTTTACAACTGCGCGACTCAGTAACAGCGATAATGCTGACCCCACAAATACTGATATTGCCACCGGTAACAGCGGAACAACTCGAATTCCTCAATTCCAACCCGGAACTGAGCTTCTTTCGGCTGTAAGATAAGCTGAAAAACTACAAGGTAATCTCGGCGGTGGACGAATTTCGTCCACCGCTTTTTTGTGCCTAACAGCGCAGTGAAACAGCTGAATTTTCAAAATTACCGAAAATGCCGGATATTGCTGAATAATATCCTGATTTAGTATATATAACTTGAATATCAATAAGTAATGCGTAGCTGCCGAATAATGTAGCATTATTGTATTGCGACTATTACATTAAACACCGTTAAATAATTTGTTTTAAATTATTGTCTTGGAAGGTTGGAAAATTATTTTGCGTAAATTCTCAATTATCGTCTTATTTATCTCATTTCTAAGCAGCGGTTTCGCGGTAGCAGGTGGAACGTTTACCGATATTACCGAAAAAGCAGGCATCAAATTCACGCATCAGGGGTTTATGTACATCGGAGGAATTGTTGCCGCTGATTTCAATGGAGATGGCTATACCGATATTTATATAACGAACGGAGAGGGTTATCCGAATCAATTATACATAAACAATAAAGATTTAACATTCACTGAGACAGCGCAAACTGCCGGGGTAGCGGATATGAACGAAGGATGGGGAGCGGTGGCAGGAGATATTGATAATGACGGCGATTTGGATATTTATCTTTCAAATTTCCGGACTGAATTCGATACCTTCCCCAGCGTAAATCGACTATTTCTTAATGACGGAAACGGAATTTTCACTGATGTGACGGAAGCGGCGGGTGTAGGTGATCCCGGTCCAAGCACAAGCGTGGCGATGGCGGACATCAACAATGACGGATTCCTTGATATCTACGTACTAAATCGCTCATTTTTAAATGTCGATAATCCCAATACGCTATATCTGAATAACGGTGACGGGACGTTTACAGATATAACAGTTGCCTCCGGAACAGGAGATTTAGGGACAGGACTGGCTGTAGGATTTTTCGATTATGATAACGACAGGTTTATGGATATCTATGTCGTAAACGAATTTGAAAAGGACGTTTTATACCACAATAACCGGGACGGGACATTTACCAATATGAGGTCTGTACTGAATAACGACGGCCAGGGAGCGGGGATGGGAGTAGACTTCTCAGATATAGATAATGATGGCGACCAGGATATTTATGTTGCCAATCTCTGGACAGATTTTTTATATGTGAACAATGGAAACGGGACTTTCAGCTATGATGAAGAAGCATTGGCACTTACTGATAACACAATGGCGTGGGGAGTAGGGTTTTTTGATTACGACAACAACGGATGGGAAGATGTTTATGTAGTTAATGGCGCAATGATGTGGCCTGACCTATACGACGAGGTAAACATATTTTATCGGAATAATGGTGACGGTAGCTTTACGGATATCGCGTCAACATTCGGTATCGACGATGGAGGTGACGGAAGAGCAAGCGCTATTGCAGACTTTAATAATGACGGCTATATGGATATAATTATGATGAATGTCATACGCGGAAAATTAATTGGAAATCCTATCCTATATCTAAATAACAATAGTGGTAATGATTATATAACTATCCGGCTGAAAGGCACTTTCAGCAACAGAAGCGGTATTGGAGCAAAAATCAAAGTTAAATCAGGTTCGATTGTGCAGACTAAAGAAGTTACTGCGGGAGCAAGTTTTGCCTCAATGAATACGCTGGATATTGGTTTCGGTTTAAAAAATGTAGATCTCATTGATAAAATAACTGTTTACTGGCCTTCCGGTAACGTCCAGGTATTAACAGGAGTATTTCCAAATCAAATTAAAACAATCACCGAACCTGATGAGCTTAATATTGTAACAAGCGTTGAAGATGAAATATCAGTTGCCTTGTACACTCTTAATCAGAACTATCCGAATCCATTTAACCCTTTGACCACGATTCGTTATAATTTAGAACTGAACTCGAAAGTACTATTAAAAGTTTATGACGTAAACGGCAGGGAAGTAGCAAGACTGGTAGATGAAAATATTTCAGCCGGAGAACATTCGGTTGAGTGGGACGCATCCGATATGCCGAGCGGGCTATATATTTACCAGTTAAAAACAGATTCTTTCTCCGAAACCAAAAAGATGCTGCTGCTGAAATAAAGCGGCTCCTAACTTTTCTAAATTGAACTAATATGTCATGCGATAAAGGCTCCGAAGGAGAGCCCTTGTCTCAAACCCTAATCCGCACACAAATGAAAATTTGCCGGTTGGGGCTTGCCCCGAGAGCATTTCTATCGGATAAATGCATAGAATATATAAAAAAAGAGGGATAAGTTTGAAGGTCCCATCCGTCATAAACTGTAGAAACAGCACTTATCCCTCTGAATGTAGATGTTGTTGAGGTATAGATAATGTACAACATTGGTAAATATCGACAGTGATGGCTATCACGCAAATGACTTTTTTTCAGCTTTTGATTTTTGTCAATTAGTTGCTATTATGTAAGCAGAATCTTGGCTACTCTCAGCCAAAGGATAAACGAATGAAACGAAGAACCTTTATCGTTAAAGCGGGTGCGTTGTTTTCGATGCCGTTGGTCATAACGGAAATCGGCTGTAGTGATAATGATGACCCTTATAACGGCACCGGTCCGGCTGATAACAATGCGGAATCGTTCACTGCGGAATCTTCAATTAATGATGACCATAGCCACACTATTACCGTACTGTTTATCAATGTAAATAATCCCCCTGCTGATGGGAATACGATTACGAGTTCCGAAAACTCAAACCATACTCATACCATAATACTAACCCAAAATCACTTCCAACAACTTGCCGCGGGCAAAACCATAATCGTTCTCTCCTCCAATTCAACCGGCAGCTATTCACAGCACAGTCATTCTTTTAGTATTCAAGTTCCTAAATGAGCTTGGGCGACGAAGCGATCTATTTTTTTCAGCAGTGTTGTAATGTCTGACGGAGATAAAGATTCAATTATTTTAGCGGGGCGGATAGCTGCATAACTACCGACCACGCATATTTTCGGGTTATCGGTAAAATAAAGAATAATGATGCGTCGATGAAATCCAGAAGCCCAAGAAGAGGTTTGAAAAGTGGAGTGTTCCGAAATGGAACCGCTGCTAATGAGAATATGTGGAAGTACTTAATGTCCACATTTTTGAAGTAAGTTTTTGCAAGAATCAGGTCTTTATAAAGTAACGGGTGCTCGTCAACAGTCCTCAGTTTTGGAGTAAGCTTCCTGTATAAATTTATCAGTGGATTGTGCCCAAGCGGCTCAATAAACAGAGCCACACCATCCTTTTTCACAACTCTTTGCAGCTCGGAATACGCCTGCTCTAAATTTAGGTGATGTAATATTCCTGTTCCGCATATCAGGTCGAAACTTGATTCTTCGAATTTAAGTTCCTCGGCGTTCATCACAAAAAAGGAAATTTTATCATTGATGCCTTTGCTCTCAGCTTCTGTTTTGGCAAGATTTATTGCAACATCAGAAATGTCAATACCGGTAACAGTGGCGCCATTTTCAGCCAGCATGAACACCTGGCTGCCAGGTCCGCATCCGTATTCCAGAGTGTTTGCTCCTGATGCTTTCGATTTCAAGAATTGACGATAATATTTTCTACTTTTCAGCGCTGTAGAATAATATTTATGAGCTTTCTTTCTGACATTTTCACCGAACGCCAAATCGTGAAAGTCTTTTTCTCTCTCCAATCTTTTTTCATCATTCTGCGGGTTCACACAAAACTCCCATAGCATACTATAATAAAAGGTTTGCTAAATATCCGCATTCATTCCGAGAATTACAAGGTTGGGATATCCGTTCTACTAATCTGATTGTCTTAAAATCACTTGAAAATATGAGTCAATTTTCTTACCATTACTTAATAAGTAATTGACCTTAGCCGGAGATTCCAGAATGAATTCAGAAATCGAACAACCGATTTTAACACCGGAAACTCTTCGCACTGAAATAAGCAAAGAATATTCGGTAGTAGCGACAAATCCTGAAAGTGATTTTCACTTTCACACCGGCAGAAAGTTAGCCGGAATTCTTGAGTATGATGAAGAGCTGATAAACAGCGTTCCCGATTCCGGATTGGAATCGTTCGCCGGAACAGGTAATCCATTTGCCGTCGGCGGGACTTGCGCTTGCTCCGACGTCATCTTATAGCGTATGTGTAATCGCAGATATTAAACTACTATTTATTACTTGACAAGTAATAAATAGTAGTTTAAATTACCCGCCAAAAGTTATACATAATATTATAATAATATGCTACTTGGAATAATTATTTTAAACGGATGTTAGAATCAACATCTTGTTTATTGGTAATAATTTACAATATAACAGATCAATAAATTACGAGGTAACATTAAAATGAAAACACCGAGACTACTTTTAGCAGTGTTTTTATTCTTAGCTCTTGCCGGATTTGCATATGGAGCGGAGCGCACTATTAGTGGGAAAGTAACTGTGGCAAACACAGGTGGGATATTGCCGGGTACTCAATTAGTTATTAAGGGTACTCTCATAGGCACAGTCGCCAATAACGACGGTGTTTACACCATCAATACTCCCGTGGATGAAATAATATTAGTTGTTACCTTTATAGGATTTAAGACTCAGGAGATTTCAGTTGCTCCCGGCGTAAAATCCCTTGATATTAAGATGGAAGAAGATGTGTTGAAGACTTCCGGTGTTGTTGTTACAGGTTTAGCTACTTCCGTCAAGAAGCGTAATCTTGCTAATTCAGTGGCGACTGTTTCTGCCGAAGAATTATTACCCGCTCCGGCACAAACCCTTGGTATGGCGCTTGCCGGGAAGTTTGCGGGTATCAACGTCAGCCAGAATACCGGCGCTCCCGGTGGAGGTATAAGTGTCAACCTCAGAGGTGTATCTACATTGGTAGGCGCTACTCAACCATTATATGTGGTAGATGGAGTTATTATTAATAATGCCGCAAACCTATCAGGATTAATGGATCTTATAACGGCCGCAGCAGGTGCCGGTAGCCCAAGCCCGCAAGGTCAGCCGTCTAACCGTATTGCCGATATAAATCCAAACGATATTGCTAACATTGAAGTGTTAAAAGGCGCAAGCGCAGCCGCCATCTACGGCTCGAAAGCCGCAAGCGGTGTTGTAATCATAACCACGAAAAGCGGTGTAAGCGGGAAAACAAAGATTAGCGTATCTCAACAAGTCGGCTTCAGCAGCATTCTCAATAAAATCGGGCATAGAAAATGGACTCAGGCATCGGCTAAAGAATCCTGGGGAGATGAAGGAGAAGCCCTTTATATACAAAATATTGTTGATAGGGGAATTGGACTTATTGACTATGAAGACGAACTTTATGGAGAAAAGGGGGCACTCTATGAAACAAATGTTTCCGCCAGCGGCGGATCTGATAAAACCAGTTTCTATGTGTCGGGAACTTTTAAAGATGAAACCGGCATTATAAAAAATACCGGATATAAGAAATATTCCGCAAAGGTCAATATCAAGCACCGTTTTTCTGAAAAGTCAAAATTAGATGTATACACCTCTTTCATAAGAACGGAATCTGACCGGGCTATAACGGGTAATGATAATACGAACACAACTTTTGGATTTTCTCTTGCATTTACTCCAAGTTTTATTGATATCAGAAAATGCAGCGGTGCCGATGTGCAGTCGGGATCAAGCAGAGCGGAATGTGTAGGTCTTCTTGAAGGCGGTTATCCTGCCCATCCATTTAATCCGTCAAATCCATTGCATACAAGAGACGTTCTTAAGAATAATGAGATTGTATATCGTTCTATACTTTCTTCCAGGTTTACTTATAGTCTCTTTAGAGAATCCAATCAAAGTCTTGATTTTATCGTACAGGGTGGCGCTGATTTTTACTCTCAGGAAAATAAGGCGTTCTCCCCGCCGGAACTTCAATTCGAAAGGGCAAGTGATACGCCGGGTTCTTCCATATTAGGCGGAGCTGAAAATATTAATACGAACCTGAATTTCAATTTGGCGCACAAGTATATCACACCGTCAAATATTTCTTACTCAACTACAGTCGGATTTCAATTTGAAAATATTGAAACCAATAACTCAATAGTATGGGCGACGAACCTTATACCTACACAGACGAATATTGACCAAGCTTCAAATGTTATTGTTTTGCAAAACATAACACGTCAGAGAGAACGTGGATTCTTTTTACAAGAAGAGGTTAATTTCAACGATGTGTTTTTCCTTACCGGAGGACTACGCGGCGATAGAAGCAGCACCATCGGAAGAACCGATGATTTCTTTCTATACCCCAAATCAGCTTTATCCTATCGTCTGAATGAAGACCTAAAATTAAGAATTGCTTACGGCGAAACCGGTAACTTACCGATCGCTAATTCAAAATTTTCTATCCTTAACCCTCTGAATATTGGCGGCGCTTCAGGTTTAATAGGAGGAGGATCGAAAGGTTCGGCGGATATAGAACCTGAAAGGACCAAGGAAGTGGAGTTTGGTATAGATGCCACCGGTTTAGATGATAAAGCCACTCTTGATGTCACATATTTCCGGCAGAACATCAGCAACCTGCTATTAACTGCCGACGTTCCCGCTTCCGGAGGATTTACGCAAGAGATCATAAACGGCGGAGAAATGCGGACTCAGGGATTGGAGATTTCGCTCGGTTTGAATCTGATAAGGAGCAGATCTAATAATTGGCTCTCAAGAATTAATTTTTATAAAACGACCTCGAAGATCACGAAATTAACCGTTGATCCATTTAATACCGGCGGATTTGCTACTTTCTTGGGCGCATACAGGATAGAAGAGGGTATCTCTCCAACGAGAATAATTGGTTCGGAGGTTGACGCTGACGGTAATCTTGTTGAATTAGGCGATGAAACTCCGGATTTTCAGATGTCATTTAACAATAGCTTTAGATATGGAAATTTTAATCTCGGATTTCTCTTTGACTGGAAGCACGGCGGTGACGTCATCAACCTCGGTAAACTAATAACTGACTTAGGCGGAACATCAGATGATTTCGACAAAGTGGAAAAATATGACGATGATAATGATCCGAGTACTCCTGATGTTGATTTAATCAATGGCGTCGGACGTCTTACCGTTCTCGGAGTTCAAACTGCTCCATATATCGAAGATGGATCGTACTTGAAGTTAAGAGAGCTGAGCTTTTCTTATAATTTTTCTGAAAAAGCAGTTCAAAACATACTTGGTGGACGTTTTACATATCTACGTATCGGTATATCAGGGCGAAATTTATGGACTTCCACTGACTACTTGGGCTACGATCCCGAGGTAAGTCAATTTGGAAATCTTGCTGTCGGACGCTCTGTGGATACATTACCGTTTCCCACTTCCCGAAGCTTTTTCTTCAACATTTCCTTCGGAATGTAGGCGATGAATAACATGGATATCAACAGCAAATCATATCAATATTTTAGAAGGATAATTCCTATGAAATCTGTACTTATTATAATTTCGATGTTAGCATTCTCTGTGTTAGGCTGCGGAGAACTAGATTTCGATAATCCGAACGCGCCGATTTTAGAAAATGCCGCAGAAATACCTATTCAAAACCTTGTTACCGGCGCTGAAGCGGGTATGAGGGTCAGTCTCGCTATTTATTTACGTGATGTATCTATCATAGGAAGAGAGGCTTACTATTTTGAGCCTGCCGATCCGAGATACACCGGTGAATTGATGAACGACAGACTCGATCCCGGCGGTTTTTTGGTTAATAACCCCTGGACTGCGAGATATAATGTAATTAATAATTGTAATCTTCTCCTGGAGGTTAAACTGCCTCAGCTGGTAGGAGATGCGTTGGCTGATGAGCGTGCAGGATTAGAGGGATTTGCCAAAACAATTATAGCTTACCAATTATTGCTGAACCTTAATTTAATGAATGATAACGGTGTTCAATTGGATTTCTCAGGTGATTTTTCTTCGCCGTTAAGCTCAAAGGGTGATTCCTTTGCTAAAATCGCAAGCTTGTTGGATGAAGCGAACAGTTTGCTCGGAAATGGCGGAAACGCATTCATATTTAGTCTTTCAAGCGGTTTCAGCGGATTTGACACACCGGCTACTTTTCAACTGTTTAACAGAGCGCTTGCCGCAAGAGTTGCTGTTTACAGAGGTTTGTATGCTGATGCTTTAACTGCTCTCAATGGTTCTTTCGTGGATGAAAGCGCTGATCTTGATGTAGGCGTATTTCATGTGTACAGCACCGGACTCGGCGACCAGACTAATCAAGTATTTGAGTCTCCCGGCGCTGAAGTAATAAAATGGATGGGGCATCCCACCTTTGAGACTGATGCGGAATCAGGAGATATTCGTTTTGAAAATAAAGTCATAAAAAGAGTAGTTGCAGACCCGAACAATCCCGGACAGACATTACCCGATGTTACTACATTTGATAACTTGACAACCGACCTCGGAGTGACAATTGTCGGCGGTTCTTCCGATCCGCTTCCCATAATCAGAAATGAAGAGCTTCTCCTTCTAAGGGCAGAAGCAAACATCGGTTTAGGAGCCTTTGCCGCTGCGGAAGCTGATATAAACGTTGTTAGAGATGCGGCAGGATTATCAGCCTCGCCTACATTAGACGCTAATAACGCGCTTAACCAGCTGCTGCATGAAAAGCGCTATTCACTATTTCTTGAAGGACATAGGTGGATTGATATGAGGCGGTACGGGAAGCTTGGGGATTTACCCATCGACCGCGCCGGAGATGCAGTTGTTACAGATTTCCCTGTACCTGAAACGGAGGTACCTGAACCTTAATATTATTGCGTATGTTTGTTATAATAGGGTTGCCTTGTTAGGCAACCCTATTTTATTTATCCATATTTTGGAAAAGACTTATCTTCTCCAAAAGGCATTTACTTATTCATCCACCATTTTTAGCCAACCCACTCTGAATGTAATATTTTACTTTACGTTTCACATTATCTAATAGCCGTTATATCCTGATATATAGAAGATACAGTGTAGTAAAGCAATCGAGTAGCGCGTACAGGTTGAAAGGGCCGCCGCATTCTGCGGGACAGTCGAACAACTTCCAAGTGCGGGTTAGGGCTTGCCCTGACCGCGCAACAACTGAAATACCCCGTCATTGATCCCGTTTAATCGGGATCAAATCCACTCCTCCCTGCCTGAACGGTATAGTCGGGCAGGTTCATAGAGGGGAATTATACTTCCCCTCCTTTTTAAGGAGGGGACGGAGGCGAAGTCCCGCAGTATGCGGGGAGGAAGCAGCTTTTCTTGGGTCGTCCGGCTTATTTGTATTGGTCGGGGGTCAAGTGTTAAATAAACGAATATTATTTGGACTCGTTAAAAATGAAATCAAAAAATTATTGATGGGAACAGCTTGATAAGTTTCACATGGAATATTATTATGTCAAGACAGCCACCGATATATCATGGAAGCTTGTCTAAAATAAATGAAGGATTCATATTGTATAGAATTCACTCAAGAATTCGAATAATTTTCTATTGTTTGATTATAGGATTCTTATTACCCTCAATTTCATACGCACAACCGAAAATCATCTGGTCGAAAACTTATGGTGGTACAAATACTGACGTAGCAGAGTCGGTAATTGAAACTAATGACGGAAATTTTGTATTTACTAATATCGGGAATCTGATAAAAATTGATAATCAAGGCAATCGATTATGGTCTGTTGGTTTAATGGGCTCCGGGAAGTCTTTGGTGCAGACGGCTGATGGAGGTTATGTGATTACAGGAGGTGTTTCAGGTAATTTAATGATCTTAAAGTCAAGTTCTGCGGGAGAAATTATCTGGCAAACAGTGTTAAATAATAGTGCCACTGAAATTGGGCTTGATATTAGCATAAATGCCAACGAAGAATTCATTGTTACTGGAAAAAGTCATCCGTACCATTCCTTTACCCAAAGTATTGTTGTTGCCAGTTTTGGCGTTAATGGAGAACTTCTATGGAAGAAGGAACATGGAAGCGGAATTATTGACATAGGCGAAGACATCATTTCTTTATCAGATGGCAATATTGTTGTAACAGGAGGTTTCGTTACAAATCCTGATGATGCCACCGATTTACTTTTTCTCAAATTGGGAGCAGAGGGCGATGCCATTTGGAATAAGACTTATGGTGGTAGCGGGGGAGATAACGGAAAAAAGATCATCGAAACTAAAGATGGAGGCCTATTAGCGGTTGGCAACATAAGTTTGTTTGGTACTAAAAATCAAGATTTGTGGATTATAAAAACTGACTCGAATGGTGATTCTTTATGGACCAAAACATACGGGGGACCATTCAATGAATCAGCATATTCGGTCATTCAATCAGAGATAGGAGGTTACATAGTCGTTGGTGATTCAGGTGTTGGCGATCATCATACAGGTGGTGGTGATCTCTGGTTATTAAAAATAGACGAAAGTGGTAATCTTTTATGGACTGAAACATTTGGTGATGGAGGATCCGATGGCGGTAGATCTATTTTTAATACGAAGGACGGTGGATTTGTAGTCTCCGGATTTAAAAGTGATTCTGGAAATTTGGATGCATGGATCTTGAGATTCGCCCCCGAGCAAGCAGTAAGTGTAATTGGTTTCCCCCTCAATATTCCTATCAAATTTAAACTGTCACAAAACTACCCCAATCCGTTCAATCCGTTGACAACCATCCGGTATGCACTTCCTGCAGCAGCAGAAGTCCTACTGGCAATATATAACATTCGCGGGGAGGAAGTAGCCCGTCTAGTAAATGGTGAACAACCGGCTGGGAACTACCAAGTATCATGGGATGCTTCAAATGTAGCAAGTGGAGTATATATTTACAGACTCACAACGGGTGAGTTCACAGAAATAAAGAAAATGGTGCTACTGAAATAAGGACAAGATCTCTCACTTAGAGTTTCTTTTATTTGCTCAAGTTGTCCCGTAGGGACGCCTACGGCGTTAATATACTTGAAGATAGAAGAGACTATATAATTGTAAAAGTGGGAGGACATTCCTATGTCGTTATCGTATGCCGAACAGCTCGATAAGAGTA
>JACZTG010000034.1 GCA_022573815.1 Candidatus Neomarinimicrobiota bacterium | reverse complement strand
TTTTCGATACCTTGCTTAATAACCTACTAAGTGAAGTTTCATTCTCTATTATTTCTCCAACCGCCTGCAAACAAGAAAGTTCTTTTACCCTATAACCGAGATTTCGTGATAGCCGTTCTTTTTCCTTCTGATCTCTAATCTTGTCGGTAATATCCAACTGAACTGATATTGAGTGAAGAAGCTTACCATTTTTATCATAAATAGCGCTTGCGGTGAGGTACACATTCCTTCGCTCACCATGTTTGGTGACAATCTCCATTTCCACTTCTTTAAGAATTCCCGTCGATAGCCATTCTTTCAAATTATTTTTAACTCTCTCGCGAGATTCAGGCGGATAGATTTTCAGCACAGATTTACCAACCAATTCCCCACGCTTATATCCAAGAATTTTAAAAGCGGATGGGTTGGCATCTAATATTATTCCTTCAGGCGAGACTACATAGCAATATTCAGGTTGATTATAAAAGAATTGCCTGAACCGTTCTTCGCTAATCCTCAGAAGTTCTTCAGATTGACGATGCAATGTGATGTCAGCGCCATATACATAAATATTTTTTGCTTTAGTGTCTTTTATTATTGTAAGAAGGAAAGTTTTATCTCCGATATCCTCTTCAAAAAGAACAGCCCTTTCACCCTTCAATTTTTTTAATTGAGATTTCGTTATTCCTTTCATTATATCAATTATTGATTTATTTATCAGGTTTTTCCCGTATAGTTTTTCTGATACAGGATTTGCGAATGTAATCATACCCCTATAATCCGTTTGGAACACCGGCCCCGGATTTTGCCTTACGAAAGAAGCCTGCCTCTCAAGAATTTTCTCAGTAGCTTTTCTGAATGATATTTCATTGGAGAGTTTCTCGTTTGTATCCAATAGTTCAGAGGTTCGTTCGGTAACTTTATTTTCGAGTTCCACATGAGCTAATAAAAGATCATTTTCAGCTTTTTTCTGAACAGAAATATCCCTGATTAATCCGATATATAACTTACGATCCTTGAGGGTAAGTTCACTCACACCTAAGTATATTGGAAATATTTTTCCATTTTTCTTCCTGCCTTTGACTTCTCTCCCAATTCCGATAATTTTTGCTTTTCCGGATTTTTGATAGGAATCAACGTATTTATTATGGAGACTTTTATCCGGTTCCGGCATTAATATTTTTATATTCTTTCCAATTAGTTCTTTATCTTTGTAGCCGAATATTTTTTCCACAGCCGGATTCACTGATTCAATAAGAAAATTGGTGCCCATTGTTATCACACCGTCAACCAAAGTATCTAACATTAACTTAGATTTTTCTTCACTCTCTCTTAAAGCTCGCTCAAGTCCTTCCTGAACGCCTATATCATTTATATGTACCTTTAAAGAATCATCGCTCAATGAGATGAAGTATTCCGAATATAATTTTGATCCATCCTTTTTCGAAAAAATAGATTCAAAGGAAGACCAATCTGCGGTTATATCCATATAAGTGACTTTTTCGGATATCAGATCGAAAATTTCTTTTGGAGTTTTGGAGGAGAGAAATTCTTTTTTTGACTTATATCCGAACAACTTCGGAACAGCAGAATTTATTTCATCCAGTCTGCCGTTTTTGCGGTATCGGAGAAAGCCTAACGGCTGTGTATCTGTAGGTTTAGGATTAGGCACTTATATTCACAAACTTTAAATCAACACTCCCTTGATTGTAATTCCACACAAGAATGAGGACTGATGTAAATAACAACATACATACTCATTCTCCGGCAGGAGGAAGATATAAATTTATCTATAAAAGTGCAAGTAGCTTAAAGTAAACTATTTATTATTATTTTATTAAATCATATATCAGAGTATTCTTTCAATTCTTGACATACAACTGTTCCAACCGTCAGCGTGCATATTTTTCTGTTCCTCGTCCTGGAATAACTCATGAATAACAGTCAGCTGTGTACCGTCTTCAACTTCATTGAACTTGACGGTTAATAAAGTCTCTTGATCGCCATTACTCCATTGCCAAGTGGATTTAATCAGTTCATTTGGAATTATCTCTTTAAATACACCGTGAGCATAAAATGCGTCACCCTCTGCGGGTTTCATATGATATTTGAAATTTCCACCAATCCTTAAGTCAACTTCAGGTACGGAGGGTTCCGTGAAGCCCTAAGGAAGCCACCATCTGGATATTTCCTCCGGGTTAGTCCACGCGTTCCATACGGTTTCAACTGTGGCATTGTAAGTTTTTGAAACCTCCAATGTATTTGTTTCCATCTCTTGTACATCATTCATTCTATTACTCCTCCTTATTTTTAGTATTTATATATTTTGAAAATGCTTCAAGCTGTCCTTCCCAGAAAATTGAATAGTGATTGAGCCACTCGGCAGCATTCTTCATAGGATCAGCCATTAAATTTATGATATGAGTTTTTCCCTGTTTGTGCCGTTCAATCAATCCGGCTCTTTCGAGAACCTTGAGATGTTTGGATATAGCCGGAAGGGAAATTTGAAAAGGTTTAGCAATTTCGAGTACTGAACAATTACTGAATTCTAACCGTTGAATAATCGCCCGTCGAGTGGGATCCGCTAAGGCAGAAAATGTAGAATCAATAGTACCCGAAGTATATTTAACCATATGGTTAAATATAATCTCGTAATTCACTCCTGTCAAACGTTATTGTTGAAATAATTACATTTACTTCCTTTTTCAATAATTTCTCGCTCACAGAGATAAAATAAGTTGATAAACAACACTATATGGTATTTCTTTATTCAATATTTACTAAATATTGTATCACTGATAAATGTTATCAACATTCAATATTGGTTAGAGGTACAAATGTTGATAACTTGTTTATTAAATATATTATTTGTAGAAAATACGAATATTTTACTCTTTTAACCGTCATTGTATATCTTTATACGATAGCATATTACGTAATATATATGATCTATTACATTATGATAGCGCGTGTTAATAACTCAGAGAGGAATTCGTATTGACTTCTCTCCTTTTGACCGCATACCGCCACTAAAATTGCATTTTCTTTTAAAGTTGCATAATTCATGTATTTAGTATTACAGTAATGTGTCAGCATATATATTAAAATATCAAACGAACTTTTAACCGAAATACGAGGATAATCTGAATGCTTATTAGAAAATTTAGTCTCATTATGATGTCAGCATTCGTGCTAATTTTGACATTCACCCCTATAGCGCTTCCACAAAGAGGATCATACGAGATAATTGACGGTGATCGTATGTATTATATACTCCCGAGAGATGGTATCCCGGCAATAGATAATCCGGAATTTGTTAGCGTTAAAGAAGCCGAAAAATTCATGAAAAATGATGAATTGGTTATGGGACTTGTCATAAACGGTGATGCAAGAGCATATTCCACCTGGCATTTAGACAGGCACGAAATAGTCAATGATTTTGTGGGAGACACTTACATTTCGGTTACATGGTGACCTCTTTGCTTTACAGGCATCGTGTATGCCCGCAAATTTGACGGCAAAGTTAATTCATTCGGAGTATCCGGGAATCTCTGGCGAGACGCGCTTGTCATGTACGACAGAGAAACGCGATCGTATTGGAGCCACATATCCGGAAAAGCAATAAAAGGAGAATATAAGGGTACACAGCTCAAATCATTACCTGTGCAGCATCTTAAGTGGAGTGAATGGAAAAAGCTCTATCCGGATTCAAAAGTATTGATAAAAAGTAGATTTACTTCTGAATCCACCTATACAAGTTATAATAAATCGAGAGATCGCCTCGGAATCGTCGGAACAGTTAACTTTGATAGACGTTTAGATGGAAAGGACATAGTATTGGGAGTCCTCATTGATGATATTCCGGTTGTTTTTCCTCATAAGTATTTCACCAAAACGAATCATGTGAACTATGAGATTGATAACTTTAAATTACTTGTTGTTTACTCATCAGACGGACAAACAGCTACTGCATTTAACAGAATATTAAATGGGAAGGCTCTAAACTTTGAAGTAGCGGAGTCCAGCGAGGGACATTTTATTCGAGATGTAGAAACAGGAACATTATGGGACGGATTAAGCGGCAAAGCTGTTAAGGGTGAACTAAAAGGCGACCAATTAAGTCCTATCGTCGGTACACAAGCATTTTGGTTCGGCTGGAGAGGCTTCTATCCGAGAACGGTTATCTGGAACCCTTCCGGTTAAGTAAATTTACCGCAATACCAATCATACGGGGAAATTTTCAAAAGCCGAATTTAATCGGCGTAGCACTACTTTTTTACCAAGCATATTCATAACTACAAATATGCCGGGGCTTACGCCAAATCCTGTTAACGCAAGTCGAGTGGGATGAATAAGAGATGCAGCTTTAATTCCGATTGAATCGGCGGTTGATCTTAGTACCTCTTCCAATTTTTCTTCAGAAAAGTCATCAAGATTGGAAAGATTTTCAAGAAGAATTCCGATATTTTCGTTCACCGCATTTTCAGACCAATACTTTTTTACCGCATTTTCGTCAAACTCAGTTGGATCATTGAAAAAGTAATTTCCGAAGTTAACGAGCTCTTCACGTGTTTTAGCGCGTGTCTTTACAATATTTATGACTTTCATCAGATAATCAGAACCCTCATAATCAGCAGCTGAAAGATTCCACTCATTCTCCACTAACGGGAGAAGCTCTTCCGAACTCTTAGACGACAAGTGCTGCCCGTTAATCCAAAGAAGTTTTTTATGGTCGAACACAGCGCTTTTTCGCGATACATTATCCAGCCTGAACCGTTTAAGAATTTCGTCTAAATCCATAAATTCTGTGTCGTCTTTTGGCGACCATCCCAATAAACTCAAATGATTCAATAGCGCTTCCGGAAGTATTCCCTGATTTCGGAATTCTGTAACGGCCGTTGCTCCATGCCGTTTTGATAACCTTTGGTTATCATTACCCAATATTAGCGGTAAGTGAGCGTAAATCGGCTCTTTTACGCCTAATCCGTCAAATAAGAGCAGCTGTTTCGGGGTATTTGAGAGATGATCCTCTCCTCTTATTACGTGGGAAATATTCATTTTCCAGTCATCAGTCACAACCGCAAGCTGATATGTGGGAGACCCGTCTCTTCTTGCGATTATAAAATCATCAATTTCACTATTTTTGAATACTACATCCCCATAGATAAGGTCGTTAACTATAGTTTCTCCTTCTTGGGGTGTTGCAAACCTTATCGCGAAAAGTTTTCTCTCTTCAATATTACTTTCAATTTCATCATTGAGAAGATTTCTGCAAGTTCCATCATATTTATATTGCCTTTTATTCTGTTGAGCTTCCTTTCTCTTCTTGTCGAGATCGTCCGGTTCGCAGAAACATCTGTATGCCGTTTGAGTCGAGAGTAACTTTGATATTGATTCATTATACATTGCGGTTCGAGCGGATTGGTAGACAATCTCTTCATCCCACTTTAATCCAAGCCACTCTAAACTTTCTTTGATTTCGATGACCATACTATCATCCGAACGCTCTTTATCAGTATCTTCGATTCTCAGAAGGAATTTGCCATTATGAGATTTTGTGTAGAGATAATTAAATAAAGCAGTCCGAGCGCCGCCTACATGTAAATGCCCCGTGGGGCTTGGCGCGAATCTTACCCTTACATCATTAGAATTAGATGTCACTCTTCCGGGCTATCCTCTTCGCTTTCATCATCTTCGCTAACTTGATTTTCTTTGGGAATTAGAACGGTTTTTACAGACTGAACTCGTTCCTCAAGAGTTATTTCGATACCACCTAACCATCCGGAAAATAAATTATAGAGCGCACCGATTGCAAAATAAAACAATGAATAGATGGTTGAAGCCCCAATGGATATAACTATTACTAAAATAGGACCGATGGGCAATCCAAAACTATCTATGTCATCATAATACTGCACATTGTCGTCCAGCAAACTTGTTGAAACGTTCATACCTATAAGCAGTATTAGTAATAGTCCCATTCCAAGAATCAGATGAATAGCCAATGATACTAAAAAAATAGTACGAACAATGCTCCATAGTTCAATAGATTTTAATTCATATTTCATATATTCTCTTCATTAAGCCGGCTATCTTCAGTTTCCTCGTCCATCAACCTAATATTTGTGGGCATAACCGATTCCTCCTCTGAGCGAATCCTTAACCGCAAATCCGTTGGCGAATCCGAATTTGTCAATGCCGTTTCGAAATTGATTTTACCGGATTTATACAATTGAAAGAGAGACTCATCAAAAGTAATCATACCCTGACCTTCAGATCTCTCTATTGCGCTCTTTAACGATTGGAATTCTCCCTTTAGGATGAGATCAGATATCCTGCCAGTAAGAGTCATAAATTCTACTGCTACAAATCGCTCGTTCCTTCTTTTAGATTTTACCAACCTTTGCGCCATAACGGCTTTTAAGGTCTGAGACAATTGGAGCTTCAACATATCATGCATATCATTCGGGAAAAATCCGAATATCCTGTCCATTGTTTGAGGAGCATTATTAGCGTGAAGCGTTCCCAATACCAGGTGTCCCGTTTCGGCAAAGGAAATCGCGGCTTCCATTGATTCTCTGTCTCTCACTTCACCTATAAGAAGCACATCGGGAGCCTGCCTGAGCGCGCTCCTCAAAGCAGCGCTGTATGACTTACTGTCTGTACCCACTTCTCGCTGAGTAACTAAACTTTTTTTATTTTCATGTACAAATTCTATAGGGTCTTCAATAGTAATTATATGCCCGTCAGAATTGGAGTTCCTATAGTCAACCATCGCTGCCAAAGTTGTGGATTTTCCTGAACCTGCGCCTCCTACTATAAGCACTAATCCATTCTTTTCTAAAGTAACATCCGCCAGCTGCTTAGGCAGTCCCAGCTCTTCAAGAGCCGGCATATCAGTAGAAATTCGCCTTGCGACAACTCCGGGAGAACCTTTCTGGACGAATATGTTTAATCTGAATCTTCCAACACCTTCAACAACTAAACTCGTATCAAAATCTTTATCGTTTTTAAACCGCTGATAATCTTCGGCTGATATTAGATGGGAGATCATATTGTCGATTTCTTCCGCTGTTACTTTCCGGGCTGCAACGGTTACAAGGGCTCCTTTAATTTTGAAATATACAGGAGCGTCAGCTGCGATGAACATATCCGATGCTTCTTTTTCCGCCATCAACTTAAATAAAGGTGAAAAGTCCATTAAATTATATCAAAAACCTTATGATTTACTTTCTTCAACCGGGGCTAACCCGGCGAGTTTTGCTACGCTTTTAGCATCGCGGGCATGGCGATAAGCCACTTCAGGTTCGATTTGACCTTGTTTAATCAATGCTGCTAATGATTGGTCCATTGTTATCATTCCCATTTTCAGATTTGTTTGAATTATTGAATCAAGTTGAAATATTTTGTCCTCCCGAATCATATTTGATGCCGCGGGCGTGCAGATAAGTATTTCGAACGCCCCCACTCTGCCTCCACCCTTTTTCGGAAGTAACAGCTGCGCGATAACTCCCCTGAGAGATTCCGCAAGCATACTCCGTATCTGTCCCTGCTCCTCGGCAGGATATTGATCTATTATCCTGTTCACTGTTTTAGCCGCCGAATTCGTATGCAAAGTTCCGAAGACAAGGTGTCCGGTTTCTGCTGCTGTAATAGCCAGAGATGTCGTTTCCAGGTCTCTCAACTCCCCAAGCAAAATAACATCAGGATCCTCTCTGAGAGAAGACCGAAGAGCGTTCGTAAAGGACTTGGTATTCGTATGCAATTCTCTCTGATTAATCAGCGACTTCTTCGGTTCATGTATAAATTCAATCGGGTCTTCAATGGTAATTATATGATATTCATAGTTGGAGTTTATATAGTCTATCATTGTTGCAAGCGTGGTGGATTTTCCCGAACCTGTCGGTCCTGTGACGAGAACCAAGCCTTTATCAAGGGAGGATAATTCTCTTATTACTTCAGGCAATCCGAGCTGTTCAAAGGTTAAAATATCTGATTTTATTATCCTTAAGACAGCTGCTTTTCCCTGCCTGCCGTAGAATACATTCACTCGAAATCTGCCTATGCCGCTTAATTCGCGTGAAAAATCAACTTCAAAATTTTCTTCGAGTTCTCTTCGCTGATTTTCTGTCATTATATCATAGATCAGTCGGTCAACTTCTTCTTTTTCCAATGGAGATGATTCGATTTTCTTCATTCTCCCGTCTATTCTCAACATCGGTGGAGAACCAACAGTGATGTGAATATCCGATGCATCGGTATCAACAGCAAATTTTAGGATTTCGAATATTTCCATCCTAATGCCTGTTTAGTAAGCCATTTCAGATAATATCAATTGGCTGTCAAATCATGAAAATATTGAATATGAGGTGTAATAAATATGATAAGCTCATCTTTGCTTTTTTCCAATGACTTATGAACAAACAGTTTTCCGATTAGAGGAATAGAACTTAAATACGGCACTTTCTTGTAACTTATAAATTCATCTTCTTTTATCAGCCCGCCAATCGCAGCCGTATCACCAGCCCTTACCATTATTTTTGTATCAGCTTTCCTTTCAGATGTTATCGGCCTGTCATTATTAGGACCTGTAAAACCGGTAATTGCTGCTACAGAGGTAGTAATGGCAAGCATGACATAGTCATTTTCCGTAACATGAGGTATTATTTTAAGCGAGATACTTATATCCTTATCCTCAAACGTCAGCGCCTGAGTAAGCGTTAAGCCTCCGGTTACGCTGGAACCTGTTTGTGTCTGCGGAACAGCTACCGGAATAGTCGTTTTAATCTCTGTAAATGCCTCCTGATTGTCTAATGTCGAGAGCGTCGGATTATTGAGCAATTTTGACCTTCCTTCAGTCATTAGAGCATCCATAACAATTTTAAATTGCTGAAGCGAAAGAGTCGCAATATTGAATCCTTTAAATGTTCCAAGTATGGGAAATCCGGTCTGTTGACTTGCCACGCCGGTAACTGTCGAAGTGCCGGAAGAAGGTCCACCTCCAAAAGTTGCAGTTGCGTTCCAATTTATTCCAAAATCTTCGTTTTCGGAAAGTCTTGTCTCAACAAACTGAACCTCTATCGTAATTTGAGGTACCGGAACATCTAACGCATCAATAACTGCGGTGATATTCGGAATATTCTGAGGAACATCCGTCACGATAATAATATTTGAAGCTCCTGTTTTCTGAGTTTCGCCTCCCTTGACCGCCAATCCGAACGTGGTTATTTCAGATCTCGATGAGACCACTCCTACTAAAGATTCTTTCACTTTATCCGCATCAATATAATTAAGCTTGAAAACTTTGGTAACCTTATCTCCCCGAATTTCAGTATTTGCCGGTTTAACCATGATAATATTATTTTCCTGGAACCAGTCATAACCATTCATTTTAATAATTGAATCTAAGGCGTGTCTGATTTTGACTCCTTTTAAAGAGACAGAGATTGTACCTACGACATCGGGACTCGTAATTATATTTAATCCGTGTTTTTTCGCTAACAGCTTAAGAACATCCTGTATTTCAGCATTTTTTAGCTCAATATTCACCGTTGCGTTCCGTCCTCTCTGGAGAAGCATATCAGCCTCTACATAGCTTGGAATCGCGATATTTAATGATATTATCGTTGTTATAACAAATATTTTATATGTAAAGAATCTATTGTTCATCCTGCTTGTAACCTCCTAATTCGAGTCGGAGATTTGTATTTCCAAGAGTTAATATTGCATACTCATCCCCTATTTCACTTAGTATGTATCCATTTACTTTATCTTTAATCTCATAAACTTCACCCCCGATTATTACCCATTCATCCACTATACCCGAGAGCACGAAACTGCTGTCAAGATTTCCTGCATTTGCAAAATTACCATCCGAAGATCGATTCAGATAATCCAGAAAATCCGGCTTAAAAAACGGATCCGTATCCCATGTGCCTTGAAAGTCAATACTGAGATTTCCCTCACCGGGAATAATTAAAGTGACATTTTTAACCAGCTGTTGCGCATTAGGTTCTTGAATAATCGAAACGGGTAAATTTTTGATCACAGGTGTATTGACTATTCCACCGCCGCCATCGCCACCCAAAAGGTCATAAAAGTAGTATGCCGCTGTCAATCCCAACAATATTAACAATATTTTTTGCCTGTTAGCCAAATCCGCAGCCCCTAAATTGTCTCTGAGTTAAAATCTTTGTCTATTAAAAACAGATGCATCACTACATGAAATGATAAAGTTGGAAGTTCATCAATTTTCCGCCTTATTTTTAAGTCTTCCACCGAATAAAGAATACCGTTACTTTTAATATCATTCATAAATTTTCCGAATTCGAGAAAATCACCTTTTAGCCTTAAATCCACAGGTAATTTCACAAGCCCCATCACAGATTCTCTTCTATAAGTATCCTCGTCATCAAACGAATTCAAAGAAAGCTTTGGAGCTAATGTTTGAATCTGCAGACCATGAGTGTCCGCAAGAGCGCGAATTTGCAAAAGTAACGAATCTACTTCCTGAATCGAACCCATTTTCTCTTTCAAAAGCATAACCGAATCCCTTAGATCTTCGAGATTATCTATCAAATCACTGATGTTTCCTCCCATCTCCTCTACTTTTTTCATTTGCCCTTTCACTAAACCTATTCTCGCTTTGACAGGTTCTAATTTATTCGCAATGGGAAAATGGAGGAAAAAATACCATCCGGCTACAAGCATCACTGTAACGACGGTTAATGCTCCAATTCTTCGGTTCAGTTCGCTCATATCATATTATCCTATCATAGAAAACAGTTAATTACGAAAAACATTGCGCGAGTATTCCCCGAACCGGCAAGGTTTGATTCTGTAACTTCAACATTTGTAAAAAGATTTGTGCTTTTCAATGCGTCTTGGTAATCCCTAACGATCTGCTTTGAGAAAAAATCATCAGCGAATATCGCTCCTGTAAGCTGCACAAACGATACACCCTTGTCCTGATCAGTTTTTGATACGCTTGTTCTTATATCAATGTGAGACATCATCATTTCAGGCGGAGACAGCGCGCTTAGTAAGTTTAGCTGCGATCGGAACCATGTGGTTTTCCGGTCTTCATCGTTCATAATTTTCATCAGCTCCCGCAGAGTTCCTGTCTCTTTGCTTGACGATAAATATTGTTGCTGAATCGGTGAGAGTGAAGCAAGCGCCAGCTCAGCGCTCTTTGCTAAATCTTTTTTTTCTTCAAGCTCGATACTTACTGAAAGGGTAAGAGCAGAAAGGATAAAAGCGATGGCGACGATCCCGATAGCGAAAGCCTTTTTCACTACTCCGAATGTTATATCTATTTTAGCGTCATCCGGAGCAATGTTAGGACCTTTGAATAAGTTTCTCGCTAAGCCTGTGGCAACTGCAAGAGACGATGCGACTTTATTAAAAGCTGAAATTGATGCTGAACTTTTCTCAACATTGAGACCTAATAGAGGATTTATACGTTCCACCTGAAGGCGTGTGGTTCTTCTTAAAAGCAGACCCATATTATATAGATCCGCGCCCTGACCCGAGAGATATATGATGTCCGTGTCGTCTATTTCGGGAAACTTCCTCTTGAAATAATTTAACGAACGATTTACTTCCTCTACGATTCGATCCACAGCGCCACTCATTTGCTGAGAAATGCTGTTGATCTTGCTGTTTTCATCTGTGAAAGAATCTATCAACTCAAGAGGTATTCCGTATTTCTCTAATAATCTTTTCGCCATCAATTCGTTTATTACCGCTGTTTTATCGCGGAATGTAACGCTTCCTTGCAATCCGTCCACTATCTCGGAAACACCCACCGGAACGTCCCTGATAAATTGTATCAGCCCCTTACTTATAAAAGTGATGGTCATTCTGTCCCACCCGATATCAATTATAACAAATGAAGAATTGCCATCATCTTTCCCCGAGAGCTGTAAAATATCCAACAAGGCAAACGGTGTAGGAGATATTTTTTTTATCTTTACATCTGATTTTTTATAATTGGATAAAACATCGTTCAGATATTTATTTTCTGCTGCGACAATTGTTACCGGAGTAACATCGCCTGCCGCATCCGGATTCAGAAAATAATCATACACAGAATCTTCTACCTTGAACGGTAGATTTTTCTGTGCCTGCCATTTTACCGCCTGCTGGATTTCTTTACCAGTCAACTTCGGTAAAACGAATTGTTTTATCGCTGTGTTGGGTCCCGATATTGATATCACCACATTTCCATTCTTGAATGTTTTATCGGACATGACAGTTTTAAGAGCGTCAATTATATCTTTTGATCTCTTGGCGCCCGTATCGCCGATAATTTCACAGCTGACGAATTCAGTGAGTGTTTTCCCTTCAAGTTTATTAGAAATTTTTACTACACTCAGTGTGTTGCCGTTTATGTCAATCCCTATCACTTGTTGTTCGCCTGTTATCCATCTTTTCAGATAGATTGATATTTTATTAACAATCGAAAGGCTTTTACTTCCTGTTTTGCTGAAGAATTGCTTTTGAATTTTTGATTCTTCAACATCCGCCGGGAGGTGAGGCAGACTTCCTTCTTCTAATACCTCCTCCCGAGTATCGGGTTCTATCGAAGAAATTTCATTATCAACGGCACGCTCTAAATCGTCAAATGGATCTTCAAGAGCTTCTTTTTCAAGTAAATTTTCTGATTCCACCAAGAAAGAAGCGGTCTCACGCTCAACCGGAGCCTGTAGCTTATCCCTCTTCCGAAGAGTTTCGAGCAGCTTAATGCTTGGGTCGTCTATCTGCTGCTGTTCAGACATGCCAGGGACTCTCGCGCCTGATTACCGTAACTACCATATCTTCGCTCACCTGTTTCTTTCCATTCCGCAGTAAATCGATAAGAACATTATGACAAAATTGAATTATCTTTCTGGGGTATCCCTGAGTAAACTGATAAATTTTAGAAATCGCCTCTTCCGTGAAAAGAGGCACATCTCCGTTAAATCCTGCTTTTTTAAGCCTATATTGAATCATCCCCTTAGTATCTTCTTCATTTATCGGATTTATTACATAGCCAAGACTTATCCTGTCTAAAAAATTCGGCTGTCTCTTTATTTTGAACATAAACTCACTTTGAGCAAGTATTACCAACTGGAGTAATTTGGCATCGTTAGTTTCAAAATTCAGAAGTGTCCTGAGAGCCTCAATATGAAGAGGAGTAAGCTTTTGACCTTCGTCCACAACTAACACTACTACTTTATTTTCTTCTACCGCTTTCTTATAAAGATAATTCTCAATGAGCATTTTATATTCAAATGTTGAACGGGCAGTATCTTTAATATTAAATACCGAAGCGAGATTTTTTACGAATTCAAACTCTGATTCGAATGCGGGATCAAGGATAAGATGAAAATCATATTGCTTGGAAAAAGTATCGAATAATTGGATAATCATTCTACTTAGAGTAGTTTTTCCCGTGCCCACATCGCCCAAAATTACACTTAAGCCGCGTTTCATCCTGATATTGATTTCCAATCTTTGGATGCACTCTTTATGCTCTTTTGAGTAAAAGAAGAATTCCGGGTCCGGCGATGTTGAGAACGGTTCTTTTCTCAGACCGAGTTCTTCATAGTATTCCATCTTCTATCCTTCTTTTGATATACCTGATTGGCGTATGATTGGCTCGTAATTCTCTGATTTTCATTAAAGATTCAACCGTTTCATCGTCAAAGTATCTGTATCCGTTATGCATACTTCTTCCTTTCGCCTTGATAAGCTCAATCCTGAGGTAATAATTGAGTGTATCGATGGAGAATCCCGTAAGTCGAGCCAGGTCTCCGATCAGGTAGATGTCCTTCATATCATTCATTAAATCTCTGTTACTATCACTCCATGGTTCAGTAGTATACTCAATGGTTCCTGAGTAATAGTAATGTTTCAGATGCCATATGTCAAGTAATATTTTCGTCTTACTACTGCAAATCCCGAATTAACAACAGATTAGCGATATTTTGATTCTTATGCATTACTCCCTCAATAACGCTGTTTTAGGAGTAATTCTTATTTATACTAAAAAGCCCGACTAAAATGAGTCGGACTAAATTCTAATTTTCGGAGCTGCGCTACATCCAGCTGTAAATCATAAAACTCCCGGCAGATATAAATAAAAGACCTGTGACTTTCCTATGTACCAGCGTTATCTCGTCAGTTGCAATCACCTTCCCCCCTACCTCATTTATCTTTTCCATCAGTCGCGGATTGAGAATAAGTATTGCTGAGAAAACCAGAATTATCACTCCTAAAATAAGCGATGTAACACTCAGAACAGTATTTATGGGCAATAAAATTCTGGAAACATAATACAGAAGCAGAGAAGATAAAATCATCAATATCCCTACAAGAAACCGATGCTTAAAAATTTGCTGGTCAACGGGAAATATTGTATTGGCTGCGCCGGTAATTTTCAATAACTGTGAAGGAAGGAATAAAAACAGAAGTCCGAATAAAATAAGAAATCCACCGAGTATCGGGAAAGCAATCACGAATTTATCTCCTTCAATTTATAAATTTAATTGAATTAAATCAATGTAATCAAAACCTAACACAGCTATAAGCTAAAGTCAAAAGAATATTGTTTTCCATCGCTTGAAAAAAGTGTAACTGTGAATGCCGTCCCTGTCATATCGCTCAAAGCAGCCGCATCATTTTGAAAATCTCTCATCAAAAATGTTCTTGTCTGATTATTCGGGATACTGAAGTTTGACATACCGCCGCCTTTGGAATCTATTTGGTCAGCGCTCCCCGCCATATCGGCAAAAAGAGCTTCTTGCCATACGGTGACGGCGTTTACTACTAATCGGTCATATTTTGGACCCGTAGCAGGATTATAATTCCCGGGATAATCCGCTTTGAAATCTATTACTGTTACAGCCTGACCAAGTAAATTACGAATCTGAAACTGCACCTGTTCGTTGGATACTCCTCCCAAAATCTGGCTGCCCGTAACAAACAGTAAATTCGCGATATTACTCACTCGCGGAATACTTACGGCTCCGTCAGATACGAGAATACTTTTTATATTTGTCTCGAGACCTCCTATTGCGCGAAATGATAATGCTCTTGTTCCTTTCGGAACTCCGGAGAAGGAAAATGTTCCCTGAAGACCGGTAACAACGGAATCCGCCGCTAAAATTGCTGTGCCTACCGGTTTCCATATGTAAACTTTTCCCGAAACCATCGGATTGCCGTCAATAGTATAAGCGCTTCCATAAACCGTAGATTCGACTTCTCTTTCAAGAATTTCAAGATCTATATCCGCATCATATCCTGTGCCGCCGGCCGAACCGTCCGCTCCGAGACTGGAAATCTTACCTACTACAACGTCAGCGGATGCGTTGACTGTTTTTGTATCGCTGTAGATATAGCTGTTTCCCCAACTGTCCTCAAAAGCTGTATTTGGATCGTCCTCGAACCCCTTTGAGAGATAGGGACCTCCCCACCCGTAGGTTATACCATACTTTGAATTATTGGTGAGGGATGGCTGCGAGCCCTTAACAAGCAGATTCAGCAATGTCACAGGCATCCGTCCCATATCTCCATAATATCCGAATTCGCTTCTTCTCCCGCTCAACACGATAGAAGCATCACCTGTTATCGCTCTTTTTAAAGCCTCCATTTCCGACAATGTTGCGTCCGCTTTTTGTGCTTCAAGAGTTCGAATCACAATATTTATTCCAATGGAGGTCAGAATTCCGATGAGAGTGATCACAACAACCATCTCCATCATAGTGAATCCTTTAGAGTGGAGTGAAGGCGATTTCATACGCTACTCCTGAGCTTAAAAACATTGTAATTGTAAAAGGGTTACCTGTCATATTTACACTTCCGCCGCCGCTATCTGTAAAAACTCTCATTTGAAAAGTTATTGTAGTTGAATTCACGAAGTTATACGGAGTAAACGTTGCTATTGAACTTAAAAGGTCTCCATCACCGGCTTTCGGGGTTGTACTCGACCAATGGGTCGCATTACCTATTTTAAATGTATCATAAAAGACACTAAGTGAGAAAATCGCTTTCCAATCATTAACGGTGACATCTTTTCCCAGATTATTTGTCAATTGAACATTAACTATATTGTTTGAAGGACCCGCCACTGATGAGCCTGCAAGCAATATTGAACCGATATTATTCACATCAGGCAGTATTTTAGACGGCAAATCTATCCGGAGTTGTCTCGGAGGTGCCTCCGCTCCGCCCAGGGGAGTAAAGGAAAAACTTTTCGGCCCGAAAGGGAGTGAATAAACAGAAAATATTCCTTTTGCGTTCGTGGTGGTGGTTTTCGTTCCAATCCCCCCACTGCCGTTCTGAAAATATACTTTGACCGTTGCCTTTTTCAGTTTTTTGCCGGCCGAATCAAATGCCTTCCCGGTGATATTTCCCCGCCATTCTCTTTTAAAGATCTCTAACGTTATATCCTGATCAATTCCTGTTCCGCCTGTGGCTTTGTCAGCTCCTCGTGATATTATCCGAGCTGATATAGTATCGCCGCTGTTCGGCACTTCCGTTAAGTCCCATTCATAAGTCCGGTCAAATTCATCTGTCAGCGGCCCGCTGGTAAAGTTCGTAAATGTTTCCTGAAGATACGGCCCCTCCCAACCGCTTGTAATATGAAGCGTTGAGTTATATAATCCTGCCGATTGGGCTCCTCTGCTCATTAGCTCGGTAAGCGCTGTAGGAAGCCTCCCCATTTCTCCAACATACCCGAAATCATTTCTAATGCCGTCGGATTTTAGTTCAGAATTCCCTACTATCGCTTTTTTGATTTGCTGCATTTCTAAAAGCGTATTCTCGAACTTTTCACGAAACTGTACGTTTTGATTTGCTTTCATTCCTGTCGCCATAATGACGGAAATAATTGCTATCATAATGATAACTTCCATAAACGTCATTCCGCTTGAACTATGAAATCCCATCATCTTCTTAACGGTGAAATGACTTTTGTTCGATTTGAAGAAATTTATCATGGTGTAAAGGTGAAATCATAAATTTGTCCGGTGGCGAGATATAGTCGCGCCGTAAAAGTGACACCACTCATATCTGTGTTGCCGCCGTCTTGAAAATCACGCACCGTAAAGTTGTATGTCGTGTTATTGTTCAGCGTTGAGTTTACCCAGGTTCCTCCTGCAACTAACGACAGCCGGTCGCCGCTTCCCGCTCTTGTTCCCCCCGCCGTCCATACAGGACTCGCATCAAGCTGCAGCTGGTCATATGTCGGAGTTTGTGTGCTATGAGTGTAGGTCACACTAAAGTCATTCAATGTCACATCAACTCCCAATTCGTTCCTAATATTGAAATCAACGATCTCATTATTCGTTCCGGAAGTCACCGGCGTACCTGTCAGATAAAGCGTACCCACATTAAAGATATTAGGCTGCGGACTGGTTGAGCTGCTCACCAAAGCACGTGTTGCGTGGGTTTCAACTCCGCCTGAAGGAGCGATCCGAAGAGCGTTCAATCCGAACGGTATTCTTGCAAAAAAATAATAGCCGTCATTCGCCGAGATAACCGACGAACTGGTGATACCTCCGCTCCCGTCGGTATAGTAAATAGTCACGGTTGCGTTATCCATTCCAAAGTCATTTACATCATAAATATTCCCATAAACAGAGCCGTATAGGTCGCTTTTAAAAATTTCAGTACTAATGTCTGCATCAATTCCTGCGCCGCCTGAAGAACCGTCGGCGCCGAGACTTGTGATTGTCGCATAAACAGAATCGCCGTCTGCGCTCAGTTTTTTCAGTGTTGAATAAACATACGAGTTTCCGAATCCGTCTGTAAGGTTCCCGCCGGCGTCCTGAGTGAAGGATGTTCG
>JACZTG010000033.1 GCA_022573815.1 Candidatus Neomarinimicrobiota bacterium | reverse complement strand
GGTGACCTGTTTGTCTGTTCAATGAAAACCGGCGAGCTGATAGTATTGCCGGACGCAGATAAAGACGGAATCGCTGATAAAAGAATCATTTTCGCGGACGGATTGAGAAATCCTCATAGTGTGGCATTCCACGATGGATACATTTATATCGGAGAGACTGATAAAATCACTCGCTTTAGAGATGAAGATGAAAACTTAGTTGCGGATGGAAAAGGAGAAATAGTGATATCCGGGCTACCCACCAGTGGTCATTTTACGAAAACCATTGTGTTCGGACCTGATGATATGATGTATCTGTCTATCGGTTCTTCGTGCAATATATGCGAGGAGTCAGACCCGAGAAGAGCCGCTGTAGTTAGATATACGCCTGACGGGAAAGATGAGACTATTTTCGCAAAAGGATTACGAAATTCGGTAGCGCTTGCTTTCTATGCTGAAACAGGCGAACTCTGGTCTGCCAACAATGGAAGAGACCGGATTGGCAATGACATACCTCCCGAAGAGATAAATGTTCTCGTTGAGGGCGGACATTACGGCTGGCCTTATTGCTATGGTGACGGAATAATGAATCCTGAATATGCCGGAAAAGAGGAACTTTGTAACGGGACATTACCCCCTGTATTCAATATGCAGGCGCACTCCGCTCCATTAGGAATGCGGTTTTACTATGGAACTCAGTTTCCGGAAGAATTCAGAGGAGATCTTTATATCGCTTTTCACGGCTCATGGAACAGGACCAAGCGAACCGGATATAAAGTTGTGAGAGTGATTATAGAGCGGGGAGCAGCAGTAGGGATAGAAGATTTTATTTCCGGGTGGTTACTTCCTACAGGTAAGAGATGGGGCAGACCTGTGGATGTAGAAATAGCTGCCGACGGCTCTATGTTTATCTCTGACGACTATACTGGAACAATTTATAGAGTCAGTTATGAGTAAGAATTAAGGGAATACAGTATCAAGAACCGGCGGATAACTTAACCAACCATTTATGCAGTTTATCGGCATCTTTATAACACTGAGTGCTCCATTCGACAATGTTCGTCATCCTTCCATTATTCGGGATTGATTTCCAAACGCTTAATCCATTATGGAGCAGCCAATGGGAATTCTTTATATTCTGATCGTATTCTGCGGGCATTCGTTTGTAATGCGCCCCACCAACCTTAAATCCCTTTTTCTTTAACTTCCCCATTATCAGTTGCAGGTTTTTGTTAGTGGTTTTGTCTTGAATTGATTTTCTGAAAGCGGTCAACACCTTTCTTGGGAAAATATGAAATCCCGAGCCAATAAAAATTTCGTCATCACTTATATGTATATAAAATCCAGGATTTTCTAACTTTGGCGCTGAACCCTCCCAGAAGAAAATAGCAAGATGTGTCTTATACGGCGTTTTATCCTTGCTGAATCTTACATCGCGATATATCCTGAATAGTGATTTATCAACTCTTGGATCAGCAATGATTTTCGGAGCGAATTTCTGAATCTTGCCGCCTACGGTTGCCACAAATTCCAGAGCCGGCTCGAGCACTTTTAGCTGGTACTCGGAACGGTGTTTTTCAAACCAGAGTCTGTTGTTATTTTTTTTGAGGCGTGAAAAGTAATGTTGAACATCCGCCGGGAAATGCTTCATTCATTTATCCTTTTAAAAGCATTATTTAATTAAGACATCTGATAAAAATTAATATGGCAGTTAAATTTACTCACTGACAGTATTAAAATTTGAACTCAACATTAATATGAAATTCCTTTACAGAATCTTTATCATCCTCACCCAAAATACGAATATTGGGCATTATATGAAAATTCGCGTCAGCCTCATAATCATAACCTAAAATCAAGTATGTTTCGTTATTTGAAGCGATAGTGTCATTCGGGTCCGATATATCATATCGTCCATAGATATTTCCCTTTTCTAATTTATATGTCCCGAAGAAGGAGATTCCAGTGACATTAAATTCCTTTATTCCTCCATTATTATGGTAAAAATATTCAATACCGGTTCTCAATATTTCCGATTCGTATCCGCCAAATATTGTAAAAGTAAGGTTAGTAAATTCTGAAGTCGTCCGCTCCCGCGCAAGATATACTGTGCCTATAAATTTTTCCTGTGGTTTATACCAGTACATTCCTGAAAGCTTTTTAAAATCGTCGTTTTCAGGTTTAGAATTACTTGTACCGTTCATATAAGTAATATGATACCCCTGTTTATCTGAGAATTTGCCCCTTAATCCGATTCCCAGATCAGCAGATGCTCCCAATTTGTTCAGGTCTTGAATAGTTTTTTCTATTGACCTGTAGCCCCAATATTTCTCTGATACCCACCAATTAGGGGTTGGCTGCATTCCAATATAAATTTTCGCATCAGGTACTAAATTTGCCCATGAAACATAAGCATGCTTCAGAAATGGTCGCGCTTTTCCGTCATCAGCTCTATCTGCATCAAGCAGATATCTGACATCGAAATCATCCGAAATTTTCTTGTCGTAGGCGAAATAATATCTCTTAAAGCGAAATTGCTCAACATCTCCCGTTAAATCATCCGGAACGAAATATTCGAAATAGACTTTACCCGAAATATTACCCGAAGACTCTTGAGCGCTTAGATTTCCTATGACAAGAATATAGTAAGCAAAAATGATGAATATAGCAGTGACGTTTTTGGTATTCATAAAATATTCCTTAATTTGATATTAATAATATCAAGTGAATCTCCGAATTCGGACTATAAATATCCACATAAAAATAATAATAAATTCAAATTTGTATAAATTAGCAAAAAAATCTTGTTTTTAAGTATTTGACTATTATGTTTAAAGGGAATCTAACTAAATATTCATATTATTTTAGGTAACAATAATCTAAAAAGTACGAAAAGGGGTCATAGAAGAATGAAGATTTTAGTTGGCAACTTAACTTCAAAAATATCCCTTGATTTCTTACAGCGGATATTTGGGGTTTACGGTAGTATAGCGTCAATATCACTCACTGTGGACAGCGCTACCAACGAAACAATCGGAGAAGTGGAAATGCCGGACGCAAAAGAGGCTTTGACCGCAGTAACCTCAATTGACGGAAATCGGATAGAAGGTCAAGTGATTATTATTAGCAATAAGTCTGAAATTATAAATAACGAAAATCCTAAGCTAAACCCGGAAGAAGATGCGGGAGCTGAAAGTCCTCTTGAGAAAAGAAAAAGCAACGAAAGAAGGGTGGTCGATAGTCCGTTGTTTAAAGCGGATAGAGGGATAGTTATCGATAGGCGTGAATATATCGATAGGCGGAGTAAGGGTCCCGATAACCAAGATGAAGATTCGCCCCCGTTAGAGATCACCTAAATAGCCGGTAATATTATTTATAATGTTGATCTGTAATTATTATTACTTTCAACTTTGGAGCATTCCCATATTTTTAATTAAATAATTAAATTGATTAAATCCTTATTGGAAATATTAAAATGTCATTTTGTCCGTCCTGCAAAGCAGAATATATAAAAAGTGTAAACAGCTGTCCTGATTGTGGGGAATCGCTGGTTGAGCATCTGCCACATTCCGCTAAACTTCAAGAAATGAATTGGATTCCACTACATAGCGTACCCGGCAAAGCCTACGCTGAAATGGTTACGGAGATTTTTGACAAAGAAGAAATTCCGAATTACACAAAATCAGACGCTGTCAGCACTGCCTACCTGACAGGGGGAGCCGGAAGTATTGGCGGAACGTCGGTGATATTTGTACCCGAAGAGCATCAAAGCCGTGCGGAAGAAATTCTCACTCAGCTGTTGGATGGTATTTAGGGCATCTTAAAAAAAGGCTTTTCATTCTTATAGGAAATCTCTTATACCCTTAATTTCCTTGCTTTTAGGGGCATATTCTAATAACATTTCCACTCGAATCATGAAACATTATATCGAATATTTATTGTTGCTTATGGTCTATTTCACAGTAGGATTGCTCTCCGAAAGCTCCGCAAGGCGATTTTCTCATTTTGTAAAATGGATTATGTTTAAACTGATTCGCTATAGAAGAAGGGTAGCGCTCAGAAATTTAAAGGAGTCATTTCCTGAAAAATCTTCCGAGGAACTCTATGCCATTCTTGAGGGCGCGTATGAAAACTTTGCTATCGTCGGCGTAGAATTGCTGCGTCAGAAAAAATTGCGTAATTCCGGAGCTGTTAAAAGAGTAAAATTTAGTGGCAGTGAAATGATGGAAAAACTGAAAGAAAAAAACAATGCGGCTATAATAGCGTCCGGTCACGCGGGAAATTGGGAATTACTCGGAGGAGCCATCGCACAAAGTGGAATTGTCTTTACAGGAATTGCCGACCATATGAGCAACAAATATTCAGACAAACTATTTGAAGGTCTTCGCCGCTCATTATCGCAGAAAATTTTCTATACGTCCGAACCTTCTACACGGTTACTAAAATTATTGAAAGATGGAACAAGTCTTGGCATAGCCACAGACCAGGATTCCGGTAAAAGCGGGGTATTTGTTGATTTTTTCGGCAGGAAAGCATCAATGCCTAAAGGAGCGGCCTATCTTGCTCTGAAATCAGGCTTCCCTATAGTAATGCTGTTTTCGCGGCGACTCGAAGACGGAAGTTATGAGGCGGAAATAGACCCGATACTGATTGAATCAGGTTTATCCGTGACTGAAGAAAACATCAGGAAAATCTCTCAGACTATCGCATCGCGGCTTGAGGAACATATAAGAAAAAACCCCGGTCAATGGCTCTGGTTTCACAGGAGATGGAAGACTCGCCCCGAAGGAGAACAGGAAAAGAAGCGCTTGCTTATTCTTCAGACTGCGTTCTTAGGGGATGTAGTTCTCGCAACCCCTATAGCTGAGGAAATTAAAAAGGCTCATCCTTCATGGGAAATTGATTTCCTGACTATCCCTCAAGCGGCAAGCCTTGTTAAAAACAATCCGAATATATCGGAAGTTATTGAATATGATAAAAGGGACGGAGATAGCGGATTCCGAGGGTTTTTCAATATGGTTCGGCGGATTGAAACAGGAGCGTATGATATAGCGATAGTGCCGCACAGGTCAATTCGGAGCGCGGCTCTTGTGAGACTTTCCGGAATTCCCAGCCGAATAGGGTTTGATAGGAGCGCCGGTTCATTCCTGCTTACCGAAATTGTAAAGTATGAAGATAATATACACGAAGTAGATAGGAATCTGAAATTGCTGGATTCTATAATTGATTTCCCTGTCAAAGGGTATCCGCGTCTTTATCCTGCCGTTGGAGATGTCCGAAAAGCAGAAAATACACTAACCGAGAACGGAATCAGCTCAGACAAACCGCTTGTCGCAATAGCGCCCGGTTCAATTTGGAATACAAAGCGCTGGCCTATTGATAAATATGAAGAACTTGCCCGGAAATTTATTAAAAACGGCGCCAATGTAATATTAATCGGAGGGAAAGACGATATTTCGTTGCTGAAGGGCACAGATTTCGATGGAACAATTGATTTAGCCGGTAAATTGACACTGATGGAATCAGCGGCGCTACTGAAGAAATGTGATTTGTTAGTAACAAATGACAGCGCTCCAATGCATTTCGCCGTAGGTGTTGATACTCCGGTTGTGGCGATTTTTGGTGCAACTGCCCCAAAGTACGGATTCTATCCCTATGATAAGGATGATATCGTGGTGGAAAGGGAATTGCCCTGCCGACCATGCGCAATACACGGCGGAACGAAATGCCCGATTGGTACGTTTGAATGTATGCTGGATATTAGCGCAGAAGAGGTTTACAGCGCAGCAAAAAGCCGAATTGAATTGGAAGAACGAACTTTACGCTGAATCTGATGACTCAAACTAAAATAATTAAAATAAACGACAAAGATTCTATGGAGCATGCTATTATAGAGGCATCTGTGATTCTGGCTGAAGGCGGTATCATAGCATATCCGACAGATACGCTGTATGGATTGGGAGTGGATGCTGATGACCGGGATGCTATGCAAAATCTGCAGGACGTAAAGGAAAGAACCGGGGATAAGTCGATAAGCATAATGCTCTCCGGAATAGAAATGCTCTATAATATCTTTACCGATTTATCGAAAGGAGAGAAAAATCTCATTGATGAATTTCTTCCGGGAGAGCTCACGATAGTTTTGAAGAGACCGGCTAATTCTAAGTTTATATCAGGAGATACGGTTGGTATCAGGATACCACGCAATGAATTTTGTAATGAGTTGGTGGAGCAATACGGGAAACCGATAACCACGACAAGCGTAAACTTATCCGGCGGAATTCCGGCAAGGAATGCCGATGAGGTTATGAATTACTTTTCGGGAAAGATTCATCTTCTGATTGACGGCGGCAAATCTCCAAACAGTGGAGGTTCTACTGTAGTACAAACGAATGGTGACGATATAAAAATTTTGAGACAGGGGAAAATCATAGCTGATGATATATTCGACAAATTTTATGGTAAATTAAAAAATGTATAGCGTAGCATTTATTTGTATGGGAAATCTTGTCCGGAGCGTAATGGCAAAGGCGCTGTTTGATAATATGTTAACAGAAAACGGAAATAAGGATATCAACAGCAAGTCTGCCGGTTTGACAAGGCTTTCTGGCGCGAAAGCGGCGGTGA
Source organism: Candidatus Neomarinimicrobiota bacterium (assembly GCA_022573815.1). Taxonomy (NCBI): domain Bacteria; kingdom Pseudomonadati; phylum Fidelibacterota; species Fidelibacterota bacterium. Next base: position 12,361 of record JACZTG010000033.1, on the reverse strand, counting down.
ATACGATTAAAATATGTTCAAAAAACGGACTTGACGTAAATTCTCATCGGTCAAGTAAAGTGGATGGAGGCCTTATATTTGAGGCGGATTTAGTCCTGACTATGGAAATCGAACAAATGAGTTATCTTCAATCGGTTTACTCGGAACAATCGCAAAAAATATTTACTCTTACGGGATACGGTGAAGGAAATGAACGTGATATTTATGATCCTTATGGTGATGGAATAGACATATTTGAAGATGTGTTTAATGAGATAAAGGGGGAAATAGAACGTATATTTCCAATGTTGTTAATTGAATCAAAAAATATAGCGGATAATAATTGAAAATTTCGACTCTTATGATTTGCTATAACGCTGAGAGGACTATTCGAAAGACATTAAATAGCCTTGACTGGTCAGACGAAATTATAGTTGTCGATTCATTCAGCAGTGACGGCACTCCTGATATCTGCAAAGAGTTCGACGTGACCTTTCTTCAGAAAGAATGGCAGGGTTTTGGTAAGCAACGAAAATGGTCGGTTGAGCAGGCAAATAATGACTGGATATTCTTTATTGACGCCGATGAGGAGGTATCAGGCGAACTTAAAAGTGAGCTGCTGAATATCAAGAATGAAGGTACAGAATCTGATGTCTATGCCGTTCCCCGAAAAGTTTACTATATGAACAGATGGATAACGCATTCAGGCTGGTATCCTGATTATAAGGAGCGGTTATTTAATAAACATAAGGCATCCTGGAACGAAAGCGAGTTACACGAAAAATTAATTTACAAAGGTGCGGCGAAAAAACTTAAGGGAGATCTTTATCATTACACATATCAGAATGTAGAAGATCAGTTGGAACGGATTAACAGGTATTCCACAATCGCCGCTGAGGAGCTTTATTCCAAAGGTATAAAACCAAATTTGATTAAGTCGATTTTCGGTTCAATCTGGAGATTTAAAAAACTATATTTTTTAAAATTAGGTTTTTTGGATGGTCTCGCAGGTTTAACAATAGCTTCAATGGAATCGTATTATGTGATGCTCAGGTATTTTAAGCACGCAGAAATGATTATTGCTGATAAAGAGCGTTGGGACAAGTAAGATGCTTCTCAATCTGATACTGTTATTTATGTTTTCTTTTCAATTATCAGGGAACGATGTTGAGGAAAAGTCATCGGCGAGCAAAGAAAATAAAGCGTTTAAGGTGGGAGAAAAACTTACGTTCAGTATCGGATATGAATTTATTCCTGCGGGAAAAACGATTTTAACAGTAGAGAAAATAATCACAATAAAAGGTAAAAAGACTTATCACATTTCCTCAAGAACAAAATCACACAGGTTTTTCGATCCATTTTTTAAGGTGCGTGACGAAATTGATACATATATGGATATTGACTCATTTCGATCAATAAAATTTCGTAAAAAACTAAGAGAGGGAAGATACTCTTACGATTATTCGGTGGAGTTTGACATCGATAGTATGAAAGCGGTATCAATAACCTCAAAAGGTTCAAGGATTTTGGATATACCGGAATTCACACTCGATATATTGTCGGCAATGTATTATATGAGGACGCGTAAATTGGAAGTTGGAAAGACTCTCACAGTGGATGTCCTGGATAATGACAAATTATATCCACTGGAATTAAGAATAATACGGAAAGAAAGGGTGGTGGTCAAGGCGGGGTTGTTTGATTGTTTTCTGATTGAACCTATGCTCAAAAGTGGGGGACTTTTCAAAAATGAGGGTCAAATATCGGTGTGGGTGACCGATGATCACAGAAAAGTTCCTGTTTTAATCAAAAGTAAGGCGATTATCGGATCAATAGTGGTGGAGTTAGAAAGAGTAGAGGGATTGATTGAGTAAAATAATCGCTGTCTTAATACTGTATTTTACTCTTCTTCCTCTGACAAATGCTCAAAACCCGTCTGCCGATTGGGTAATGTTATTTAAATATCGGATAATAACAGAAGCATTGTCAAAAGATGGGAGTGGATTCGTAGCGGTGACCGAATCGGAAAATGGAAAATATAAATCAATAATTATTCATCTAATCTCTTCCGAACGTAAAATGATTTTTAAAAAACCTATTTCATTTGACGGGGATTTGTTTCAAGTAGAAGAAATATTCATCCACGATAACGCAACTCTGATAGCCCTAACAGGTTTGATTTCTATTCGGGATTTGCCGGGGTATGAAATTCCGCTGACGCTGATACTTGATAAATCCGGAAAAGAACTATGGAGAACCAATTCCGAGATGCTCGGTTTTTTGAAAGGCGGCGATAATGTGTTGCTCAGCAGGAAAAATACGGAAGAAAACGCCAAGCCATGTTTTAGAGATGAAAAAAACAGTGTGGATTATGGATGTCTTAGAATCGTTGACGCGTTCACGGGAGAATTGAAAGAACTAATTACATTTCCGGGTCACATAGGATTATTTGGGTTTGTGGAAATATGGGATGATAATCACCTGGCAATAGGCACTCAAGAGGGGGATATCTTCTTCAAAGACCTTGAAGACAATACCTTGTGGATGAAACAAAGCGAAGGTCTTATCGCAAAGGCTAAGATTGATAAAGCCTATGATATGCTCATAGTGGAGAGGGGGCAAAAAGACGCTGTCTATAGCAAAGCCGGAGATGAGATATGGAGCGGAACGATTAGGACAAAGAAAATTAAGTCTGAAATGCCAATCGATTATGATATAGCCGTTCAATTCGGAGCTGATGTTTTAAACAAAACTCCAATTCTGTTTTGGAGAGAAGGTATGATATTTCAGGGGTTGTACAAGGTCAGCAAAGATGAGTTAAATATGCTTTTTCATTGGGAGACATTCGGACAAAAATTTATGCGATATTCCAATATACACTATTCTGAAAATAAAAATAGGGCCATAGCCCGGACTCTCGACGGTATGAAATTAGATTATTTCAACTTCGAATTCAAACCAGACCCTGCAACTGCGAATGAACCTTAGTCAATCTATACTGAATAAATTTTATTATCAGTTCCGCAAAACATAGAATTCAGTGCAAAATCTAAAAGAGAAAATAAAGCTTGTAGCAACTGATATAGGCGGTACTCTTGCTCACGATGACGGTACGTTATCCCGGGAAACAATTGAGATATTCCGTTCACTGATTTCGCAAAATGTCCCCGTAGCGCTTGTAACCGGCTATAATATGAAAATGACAGAGAAATACTCAAGCCAATTATCAGAGGACCTTATTCGCGTAATTCAGAATGGAGCGATAATATTTGAAGGCGCCGAGCTGATAAAAACGAACTATCTCAATAAAGATGTTGCTGCTGAGTTGATAAAATATTTTGAATCAAAAAGATTTTCACCAATTTTGTTTATGGGAGTTGAGGAAAAGGGAAAAGCATACTTCAAACGAATGAATGATGAATTTGTTGCACGAGATTCATTTATAGAAGTTTCAGATTTCGAGCATCTGCTTCAAAACGACCCTGTGGAAGTTAGCGTATGGGAGTCGACAGATAAGATATTGGCGTGTAAGGCAGAGCTGGAAAGCCTTTATGGCGATGATTGGAATGTCACAGCCTCTATCCAGAAAAACCGATCATGGCTTGAAGTACTTCACCCGGATGCCCAAAAAGATAACGCCTTGTTAACGATTATGGAACGTAAGGGGATTAAGCCTGATGAAGTTATATATTTCGGAGATAATCTCAACGACATACGCTGCCTTGAACTTGTAAAGTATTCGGTAGTTGTGGCAAATGGGTTGGAAGAGGTCAAAAAAATGGCGTGGAAGGTCGCATTATCAAATAACGATGACGGGGTCGCCATAATCTTAAAGCAAATCTTCATATAATAGGGTAATCAGATAATAGTACTTAGCATATTAACATAAATAACTATATAGGGTTAATACGTGATATATATGTGGTATAAATGTAGCAATAGGGCAATATAAAGAGTTTAGTGATTCCATAGCGTCCCAAACCACATAGTGGTCTAATAATCTTAATATCAAAGAATTGAATTAATAAACAGGATAAAATTATTTTTACCGAATTCTTTAGCCATAATTATATGGAAATTTATATATAATGCGGATAACTTATCCAAAGCCTGTAATTTGTGGGAGAGTATAGACAAAGAATTCAAGTGATTCTGACTATATTTTAACAATCCATCTAGGGAGTATAAAATGCACTTACTGTTACTATCCATTTCGATATTGCTTGGTGTGGTTGGTGGATTAATGATTTTATCGCCAAAGGCGGCAGGTTGGTTGAATAAGTCAGGAAATGTTGTTGTGCTAAGCGATAAAAAAGTGTTGGAACACAGGTTTTTATCAGGTTTAATTTCATTAGGTTTCGGGATTTTCTTTCTGTTCAAAGCTTCCGGATACGATCAGCCGCACACAGAATCTCTTAAGCTGCCTTTTTATTCTATAGGCATATTACTCACACTCTTCGGAATGATGTTTTTTATGTCATCAAAATTCTTTGAATCAATAAATTCCCTGACAAGCAAAGAAATGGTTAATGATAAGATACTAATGAAATACCCAAGAATAACCGGAGGGTTCCTGCTTATTTCCTCCGTATCGGTTTATTATACTTCTAAATATTTCGCCGGTTAGAAAAGCGAAAGTAACTCTCTTCAGATTGAAGTTAAAGCTACTCAGGAAAAATTCCCTGTGCCCAAACGGGTAGATAAAGAAAAAAAGAAGCAGCGTATTATTAATTCAGCGAATGTGATATTTGCTCGTGACGGATTTTTTAATGCTAAGGTGGAGGATATAGCTATTGCTGCGGATGTCGGCAAGGGTACCATTTACGAATATTTCAGCAGTAAAGACGAGTTGTTTCTAAATGTATTCAAGACATTCAAGGAGAAAGTGTTATCACGATTTTGGATAATACTGGATTTAGACCTGAGCGCTATAGAGAAACTTCGGCGATTTGCACAAATCACTGCCGAAATTCATTTTGACCCTGATTTGAATATGAGCATACTGATTCAATTTCGAACGGAGTGCTTAAATAGAATGAATGATGTAGAGTTTAACAAAAATTTAGACGAATACTATGAAGAAATGACCGCTTTAGTGTCCGGAATAATTGGCGAAGGAATTGATGAAGGATTAATTAAACCTCTGAATAAAGAACTAATATCCCGGAATTTTATCGCTGCGTTTGATGGAATGACGGCACAATATTTTCTTAAAGAAAAAGATTATGATATTCGAGCGGCTGCTGAAAGCGGCTATGAAATTTTTATAAAGGGAACGGGTACTTTTCAAGGGCGATATTCTAATTCAGAAGAAAACGAGAACTGAGCGGTACTTAATTAGCGGAAAGTAATTTCACTAACTCGGCATCCGCAGGCGGGAAATTATATGTAGGAAATTCGTTCTTCGAAATCCATTTTATTTCATCACATTCCAATGGTAACGGGTCTCCCGATAATATTGTCGAATTGTAAAATAACAGGCGGATATTTCGGTCTTCGTATTCGTGAAAAATCTCATGGAATAGATCCCCTACCTCAACAGTCAAATTAGTTTCTTCCAATATCTCTCTCGCCAGAGCAACGGTATAAGATTCACCCTCCTTTACCTTTCCTCCGGGGAATTCCCAAAATCCTCCCAAATGGGATTTAGTGGGACGTTTTGTAATAAGATATTTACCGTCCACTTCGATTATAGCGGCAACTACGGTTAGTGTCTGCTTATTAATAGGAATCTGTTTGTTAATGAAAACGAGAGTTTAGAGTGTCGGCTGAATATAGTCCGTTAAAGTCCTAATTCGGAAGAGATTGACTTCATAGCATCAAGGACGGTTTGCATATGTTCATCCCTTTCAACACCGAGCTCCACGATCCCCTGCTCTATATGACTCCGGTTCACTTGTCGCGCAAATCCCGATTGCTTCAGTTTCTTTTTAATTGATTTTATTTTGACTTCGCCGATTAGTTTACTTGGTCTGACCAGCGCGACTGCGACTATAAATCCGCAAAGTTCATCCACGGCAAAAAGTGTCTTGTCCATCAACGCATCTCTCGGAGTTTTGCTGTTGGGCACATGAGACCGGATGGCGTGAACAACTTCGGCTGGAGCTCCTTTTTCTTCGAGTATTTTGGCTCCAACAACGGAATGTTCTTCTTCTGATGGATATTTTTCATAATCGAAATCGTGAATAATCCCCGTAACGCCCCATAATTCTTCATCTTCGTCGTATATTTTTGCGTAAGCTCTCATAGCTGCCTCTACAGCGTACATATGTTTTCGGAGGTTTTTATTGTCCACATATTCGTGCATAAGATCAATTGCATCGCTTCGATTCATTTCTCTCCCTCTTTTCTATCGGTTTTTAATATATAACTATCCGATAAAAAGGCAATAAGGATGCAATTATAATAATCTCAAAGTTAGTATAATCAGATCTTGAAACGGATGTTAGCCACAGGTAACCATTCTTGCGTTTTCGGCGGATGTTCACTATTATTACGTATCATGGCAAAGGGAAAAAGACCGCAGGTAGCAGTTAGAGTTAGAAAGCCCATAAAAAGAAATATTTCTTTTAGGCAGAAGCAGAAATTTTTAATTTCGTTAATTATTAGCCTTTCGATATTAGTAGTTGGCCTGATTTATTATGATTGGATGTCCGCTGACCTGCCTTCTCTTCAACAATTAGAAAATTTTAATCCGAACCTTGTTTCACGGGTATATTCGGCAGATTCGGTTCTTATACACGAATTTTTCGCTGAAAGAAGAGTGCTCGTGCCACTCGATGAGATACCGGTGGATGTTATAAACGCATTTATTTCTACGGAAGATATAAGATTTAGAACACATTGGGGAATTAGTCCAAGGGACATGATAAGGGCTGTATTAGTGGACATTCTGACCCTTTCGAAAAAGCAGGGAGCAAGTACTCTTACTCAGCAGCTTGCGCGGGTTCTTTACCTGAATATGGAGAAACGATTTACACGCAAGATAAAGGAAATGATTACTGCGGTTGAAATCGAACGCACTTACACAAAAGATGAAATTTTAGAAATGTATTTGAACACCATATATCTCGGTCATGGGGCATACGGAGTTCAAGCTGCTTCCCGAAGATTATTTAACAAAAAAGTTCAGAATTTGACATTAGAAGAATCTGCGATGTTAGCCGCATTGCCTAAGTCTCCGAGTGGTTATTCGCCGCTGTTTAATCCCAAAAGAGCTCTGGCACGGCGTAATTTGGTATTAAGGCTTATGAGCAATCGAGGCGCTATAACCGCAAGCGAATATATTACGGCTCGGGCAAAACCGATTATTGTTCAGCGCAAGCTTAACATAGGAGGATACGCTCCATATTTCACGGAGTACGTCCGGCAGGAAATTAATAGTATTTCCGAAGAGTTAGATGTTGATATTCTTAGGGACGGTCTGACCATTTACACTACTCTCGACACGCGTATACAATTTGCCGCAGAGAAGGCTGTCTTAAATCATATTGAAGGAGTTCGAACCGAAGCAGACTCACTGATTCCGGATTGGGCATTGGGTCAACAAGGTGTGTTAAATAAGCGTCTCCTGGCAAACCCGGATGAGATTATTTCTATGATTGATACATCCCGGTATCCGATTGAATCCGTGGATTCTATGCTTCGGGGGGAAATTCCGATCGCGCCAGAACTAAGGAAAAAACTTGTGGTTCAGACATCTCTAATCGCCAAAGACCCGAAAACCGGACATATTCTTGCCATGGTTGGAGGTAGAGATTTTAAATTCGACAAGTTCAACAGAGCAACGCAGGCAAAAAGGCAGCCCGGATCGATATTCAAACCAATCGTGTGGACAGCTGCGCTGGACAATGGATATTTGCTTTCAGATATGCTGCTGAATCAGCCGGTAGTTCTCTTCATGGACGATTCAACGAGATGGCGACCGAGAAATTATGACGGATCTACCGGTGGATTGGTAGATCTCCGACAGGCATTGAAAAGATCGCTTAACTTGATTTCCGTCAGGGTCGTACAGGAATTGATTACGCCTAGTACTGTTCGGGATTACGCCAAAGCAATGGGATTTACCACTAACATCCGCCCGGTACAGGCGATTGCTCTTGGAACGAGTGAATTGTTGCCAATTGAGGTAGTATCGGCATTCGGGACGTTCGCTAACAAGGGTGTACTGGTTTCACCGATTACAATCACAAAAATTGAGGATAGGTACGGCAACGTTATTAAAGAATACACGCCAATACAAAAAGAGGTATTAAGCGAAGAGACCGCATATCTTATGACCAATTTACTCGAATCTGCGATTAAAGCCGGTACGGGAGTCTCTACACGTGTGAAATACAAATTTTATGCAGATGCGGGAGGGAAGACAGGGACTACAAATGATTTTACCGACGCTTGGTTCGTAGGATTTACTCCGCTGATAGCAGCTGGCGTATGGGTGGGAATTGATGATCCGCAAGTCTCGCTTGGAAATGGTCAGGCAGGTTCGGTCGCGGCGCTGCCGATTTGGGCGATGTTTATGAAGATGGTTTATGACAGTTTAAAACTGCCGGATAAACCGTTCGAAAGACCGGCGAATATAGTTGAATTGAAAATTTGCAGCGTAACGAAGAAAAATCCCACACCCTATTGTCCGATAACCACCGAGATATATAATAAAAAATATGTTCCCCAAGGTATATGCCCGATCCATACGGGCTCTATTACCAAGAAAAAGGGGAATGTGGATTTTTAATTAACTGTTCACCCGTTATCGCAATCAGATAACTTCTTTAATCAAATCAGGCGGCGCGTTTTCTGCGTCACCTATCTCAAAAGCGTTTTTAACGTTCAGGAGTTGAGAACTTAACTTTTCTTCTGAATCGGAATAAACGTCTGCTAAAATATCACCTTCGTTCAGAGAATCCCCAATTTTGTAATGGAGTATTATTCCTGCATTATTATCCAGACTATCATCCTGTTTTAATCTTCCAGCGCCAAGTGAGACAGAGGCAGTGCCTAAGGCATACGGATCTAAGGATTCTACGAATCCCGTGGAGTCTGCCGTTACTGATGCGGAATGTTTGGGTGCCGGATATTTGTCGGGATCATATAGCAGTGAGGAATCTCCATTCTGAGCTTCCACAAGCTTTACAAACTTATCAAACGCCGAGCCATTCTGAAGAAGTGATTTAAGAGTCGAATATGCCTCATCGATCGAATCAGTTATTTTGCCCAGCACAAGCATATGAGCGCCAAGCGTCAGTGTCAATTCCTCCAGGTCTTCCGGTCCTTCACCTTTTAAGCATTTCAGTGATTCCACAACTTCCACCCAATTGCCGATAGCATTTCCAAGAGGCTGTGACATATCAGTTATAAGAGCCTTTGTGTCGATTCCGGCCTGTTTGCCTATTGATACAAGCGTATGTGCCAGCAGACGACTATCTTCCATATCGGTGAGAAACGCTCCTTTTCCGGTCTTTACATCAAGAACAAGGGCGTCAATACCCTCGGCGATTTTTTTAGACATAATACTTCCTGCCATGAGCGGAATAGAACGGACAGTAGCGGTCACATCACGAAGAGCATACATTTTCCTGTCGGCGGGAACAATATCTTCTGATTGACTGATAATAGCCACGCCTATATCAGAAACTTGTTTTAAAAATTCGTCGGTGGTTTTACTTACATTGAATCCCGGAATAGATTCAAGTTTATCAAGGGTTCCGCCTGAATGCCCTAAGCCTCTTCCTGATATCATCGGTATGGGCAATCCCGCAGCGGCTACAAGCGGAGCTAAAATCAGCGATACTTTATCACCCACGCCACCGGTGGAATGCTTGTCTATTTTAATTCCGGGGATGCCTGACGTGTCAATCGTATTTCCGGAATTTACCATAGATTTCAGAAGAAAACCCGTTTCACTATCTGTCATCCCTTTGAAATATACAGCCATGAGAAACGCTGACATTTGATAGTCGGGTATAGTTCCGTCAGTGTAACCTGAAATGATAAATTCTATCTCTTCAGCTGAAAGTTCGCCGCCATCCTGCTTTCGAGAAATCAGTTCATATAATGTCAAAGAGTACCACTTTCCTTTCTGAATAGTTCTTTATAGAGCACATATTCGTCTGAGCCGTCCATAATTCTTTTCCAATCCGATTCGGAAGTATTCCGCTTTTCACGAGCCGGTATTCCTGCCACCAAACTGTTTTTCCGCACGGTTTGCCCTTCCAATACTACGGCTCCGGCTGCAACTATTGATCCTTCTTCTATCGTAGCTCCGTCGAGAACAGTTGCGTTCATTCCAATGAGAACTTTATCGTGGACAGTGCATGCGTGAACTACTGCCGCATGTCCGATAGTTACGTCATTTCCGATTTCAAGCGGGAGCTTTCCGCCCACAACGTGTAACACAGCTCCGTCCTGAATGTTCGTTCGCTCGCCGATTTTTATGTAATGCATGTCGCCTCTGATGACTGCTGAATACCAAACGGAACTGTCCGCTCCAATTTTCACGTCTCCGATAACCGCCGCCGTTTCAGCAACGAATACACTTTCATGTAAATCAGGCTTAATTCCTTTGAACTCAATTATCAATCGAGTTTCTCCTTGAAAAAACAGTGCGGAATTTGCCCAGTATCCGATCAATGTCCCACGCGCCCATCTGTCTTACCGTCCGTGTGGACATATATAACCCTAACGCTCCGACAAGCATATTAGGCGACCACATAGCCATTAGAGGTGAAATAATACCTCTGTCGGCAAGGTCCTCGCCTGCGATTAGAAACGACCAATAAATAAGAAAGAATCCGAGGCTGATGCTCATACTCACCGCGAGACCCCCTTTTTTGGATATAATCCCCAGAGGCGCGCCGACGAGCATAAAAACTATGCAGGCAAATGGAATTGAATATTTTTTCTGAATTTCCACACGGAATTTGTTCTGCTGTCGCCCGTAAGTCTTGATTATGGTGGATTCGCTTGCTAAAAGTTGAATTGTCCTTTTAACTCTTCTCAGAGATTTTCCGATGGATTTTTCCATTTCTCTGTCTGTGGGCGTCCAGGTCTCAATTGAGGCAGAGGAACTATTGTCAACTGTTACGTCCTGCTTGAAAATCTTATCAAGATTGTTCTCTGAATAATGTTGGATTTTATCGTATGCGGATTCAATTTTTACGTCCAAATCACTTACCCTTTTTCTCATCATCTGAGCGGACATTTCTCTGTCGCCTCTCCTGCGTGATGTGCTTCGCTCAAGAGTCATATTCTCTATCGGAATCGTAAATCGGTGGTACTCGAACTCCACTCGGCGGTATTCTTCCCGATTGGTCATATTGAGTTCGTGGATTTCACCTTCTTCAAGATCAAATATCAGTCTGTTACCCTTGATAGTAATTTTCCCTCTTCGCGCGGTAACCGTGGTCTGAACCTGAGCGGTCTCATCATTGTATATTGTGACATCCTCAAGGATATCGCCTCTTTTCCTTTTGACAAGAAGGCTGTAACCCGGAATATCGTTGGTGAAATAGCCCTCCTGAATATTCAGATCAGGTCTCTTGCGATATATGTCCGTGCCGAGCATACGCGCCCTGTGATTAAATTCAGGGAGAACACTGTTATTGAAGTAGATCATAAAGATTGTCATTCCGCCGGCAAGCAGCAGCCCGGGAAATATCATTTTACCGAAACTGATTCCCGCAGCTTTTAAGGCTGAAATCTCATTATCAGCTGATAGCCTTCCATATGCCATCAATGAAGCGATGAGAACAGACATTGGCACGGCAAGCGCGAGAATCCAAGCGATATTCAATCCGATGTATTCCAATATGACGGTGAACTCTATTCCTTTCCCAAGAATCTTATCCACTGTTTTTATCATGAAATTCATAAGGAAGATGAAAACGATAACTATCAGCCCGAGAAAAAACGGGGCAATGTGTTCGCCAATAATATATAATGGTAGTTTCTTAAACATTAATTCACCTGTAAGCACAATAAAATTAGTCGCTACGCCAATAAGGAACAAGCTTCAGTATTTACTCTTGACAGCGGAACAGAGTATTGATACATTTCACCGAAGTAAAATGCGCCCGTAGCTCAACCGGATAGAGCAACGGCCTTCTAAGCCGTAGGTTATGTGTTCGAGTCACATCGGGCGTACAAGTAAAAGCCCTGGTAACGCTTTGTTATCAGGGCTTTACTGGTTTTAAGTGAAAAGTGAAAAAGTACCGAAAAGGCATTACGGGACGTTTTGGGACATATATGGACAGAAAAACGGCACTCTCACGGCACAACTTTTTAAAGATGAATTTAAAAGAGAATGCGAATATTATGCATTCTCTTCATATGAAATAATGGGCAGGATATCTTCGAGGTGTTTAACAGAAGAGCGGTAATT
>JACZTG010000032.1 GCA_022573815.1 Candidatus Neomarinimicrobiota bacterium | reverse complement strand
CGCCGCGACCACGCTGCCATATCATTTATCGATCCCGGATCGGTAGAAATCATCTTTAGTATCTGATCAACATCCATTGAGTCTATCATTTTCTTTGTTTTTACAATTGGAAGAGGGCATTGCATTCCCTTACAATCCAAGAGCTGATCTTCCTGCCAATTACTCATAATTAAACCTCCATTTCCTTAAAATTCATCGATTCTAAATTCCATTCCCCCGACTGAACTTTTTCCTGATAATTTGATATACAATCATATATCTTGTTAATAAAGTCATTTGCTATGAAGTAATTATATGTAGTGCCATCTTGGATGTAATCCACAATACCTTTGGAATACATATATCGAAGATGCTGAGAAGTAACCGGCTGAGAGAGATTTAATATTGCCTGGATTTGCCCGACACTTTTCTTTCCACCACGAAGGTATTCGATAATTTTAATTCTTGCGGGATGACCTAAAGCGCGCAAGACAGTAGATGCCGACTGAATAAATTTTACTGAAAGTTCCTCATCCATAGACGTACCCTCTTTAAAAAGTTATTTGGTTCGCTATCTTTGGGATTTCATGACTTATATAGCCATCTCTGAATATATGATAAAGCTTATATTTATGTCAAGAAGAATTTTACTCTCTGAATAGAATCCTAATGTATGTCGCCACGATATTTGTCAAAATAAGACACGCTATTTGACAATATGCGTTCACTTATCGTTCATTTATGCGTTCGGGACAGAAAGTACACTCAAATGCGCAAATGTATGCATCTGAATAATCCGAGAATTTTGTCTCGCATCTCTCGCAAATCGGTCTCATTTCTAATGCCAATTCAGATTACCTGCTTTATTCCGGAATTTCATCCAGCTTTTCAATAACCGCTATTACTTCTTCCGAGTGATTTTTCGTATCTATCTTTTGAAATATATAGGCTATCTTGCCATCAGGACCGATAATATAGGTCTTACGTTTGGCGTATAGACCTAAAAATCCTACTGCATCATAAAGTTTAGCGATTTTCTTATCGTGATCGCTGATGAGATCAAATGGAAGATTGTGAGCCGTTTTAAATTCTTCCTGTGTTTCTATATCATCGAAACTGACACCGATAACTTCCGCCTTTTTGGCGATTAAAATCTCATATTTATCCCGCAAACTACAAGACTCGGCTGTACATCCGGGAGTAAAAGCTTTTGGATAAAAATAAAGTACAACCCAGCTGCCGCGATATTTTTCAAGAGAGATGGTCTTACCACCGGTAGATAAGCCGGTAAATAGCGGGGCTGTCTCCCCTACTTCAAGTTTTGGAGAAAGGAATAATATCATGACTAACACAGAAAATAATAAATTGCCGAATATCATAAATCACTTCACCCTTCCATTTAATTCGTGACAATAACTCGTAATGTTTCGCCTAGATATATGTTAGCATTTACATCCACCAGACCAATCTTTCCTTGGCTCATCTCAACGGCATAAATTTGGGGCTGCCATATTTGTATTGTACCTCTGTCGATGAACACACTTATGTCGCTTGTTACCTTAATACTGTCATGTAATATTCCGGCCATCTGTACCGGTAGTCCGTTAACATCTACAAAAAGCTCGCTAAGATAATAATCTGTTAGTACGACAGTGTGATCAAACATTGTCATTGAGACTCCTCTCTCTCCTTGTAGTCCTTGTTCACCTACAATGCCCTGTTCGCCTACAATGCCCTGATCGCCTTGGATGCCTTGTGGACCAACCGGACCTTCACATGACACTGTTATTGAAGCAAATAAAATTAAGATGAATGGTAATTTCATTGTTTTCTCCGTTTTAAAATGATTAAGAGTATTAACCTATTTTGTTTAATAATTAATTTTAATGCCAAATGGCATCCTCCTATTCCGGTTAAGAACTATAGTATAAAATTTAAATGGCGCAACTGATGTTCCGCATAAGAAGTATAAGTGTTTATATATAAATTGCAAATTTATTTTTATTTTTTTTAAATTTACTTCCGCTAAAAATCAGCCCTTAATCCTAATGCCCAACCTGTACCGTCTAACCCGAAGGCATCATCTATGCCGTTATATCGATATCTAAGCACAGCCCAAATTCTTTGATGTAAGTATAGATTCAAAAAAGGACCTACTACCCATCGGGGACTATGACCTTCTGCATAATTCAGGTCAATCCATCCGTTTATATGCGCTTTTTTGTGAAGCGGAATATAATAGATCAGACTTGCCTGTCCGCCATCTCCGTCAGTTTCAAAGGGATTCGCACGCCACTGAAGCCAGCCGTCTAATCCGCCGATTTTCCCCATTGAAGGAATTGCTATGGTATGCCTATAAGCCATTCCGAACCGGAGAATTTCTCCTCCTCCCGGAGTAATATCGTTGTATTCTATCTGCGCTACCAAACCTTTTATGTTGACCATACGACCTATCTTATCGAATGAAAAACGATACTCTGATAAAGAACGTGTGAGATTATATCTATCGTCGGGCATATTTTGGGAGCCGTTCACCTCCGTAAACCCCCAAATTGATACTCCTAATGGTAACCGACTCGTAGAAACATATATTGCAAGCGAGTTGAAATCCCGATCATCATATAGATATTGCGCATTTACAACCGGTCCATTACCAGCAGGTTTTTTTACCTGTTTTCCATCACCGGCATTGATTTTTTGTATTGGAGAAAACGCAATAACATTAATTTTGATATTAGTAGATCTTTAATGACTGATATATTTAATAAGTTATAAATAAAAGACTTTCCGCGGCTTAAAGTTCATGCCGCCTGTCATCCTCATCCCGTCTTTCGCTGTCTTTGCGTCTATCGGAAAGTTTTCTTCGCAAAATTCCGCTACGGCGTTCGCTAAATTCACGCCTTTCGGCTCTATCTCTTCTATCTTCATGCACATCTAATATTCGTCCGAACTTCTCTTTGTCGTTTAAGCCTTCGAGCGCCTTTTGCGCATCGGTGGATGTAGACATAATTACAAATCCAAAACCCATCGATTTACCGTTTTCATGGTCTTTGATAATTTCCACCGAGTCCACCCAGCCGTGTTCTTCAAAAAGTTTTAGTAACTCTTCAGCGCTTACTTCAGGTGGCAAATTACCTACGAACAGTTTCATAATCCGATACCTTTAATTCTTGAAAGTAATTATTATCAATATAGTCTTTACCTGATAACCTGAGAAATATATTTATTATAGTAATCTAATCCAAATATAAAAGACGAAACACTGAAATGTTAGGCGTCCATTAAATGAACTTGACTAATCGGGATTAAATAACTATTATCGAACTTCTCTTGGAGTGCAAGAGTAGGAGAATAACACATTATTAAAATATGTAATTTTGTATCGAGTTGATATTTAAGACAGATAATTCTGCGGCTTGCCGGATAATGCAGCGTCACTGTTAAGGAGAATAAATGCACGAGGTTCAAAGTTTTTTTGATTCTATAAACGCTTATATCTGGGGAAGCTCGGATGTTAAACCGTGGTTTACTATCATCCTTTTAGTGGGAACCGGAATATTTCTAACATTTCGGCTGAAACTTATTCAATTCACACAATTTCGTCACGCTATTGATGTTATCAGGGGGAAATTCGATGATCCCGATGATGAAGGCGATGTTACTCATTTTCAAGCCTTATCCACGGCGCTGTCCGCTACTATAGGAATTGGAAATATCGCAGGCGTCGCCACTGCCATTCATTGGGGCGGTCCCGGAGCGCTTTTTTGGATCTGGGTTACAGGATTCTTCGGTATGGCGACAAAATACGCTGAAATAACTCTCGCTCACAAATTTCGTAAAATAAATGAAGACGGTTCTGCTTCGGGTGGCCCAATGTACACCATACTGTATGGACTGGGACCAAAATTTAAATGGATGGCAGTTACCTTTGCTATAGTTCTGATAATCGGCTCATTCAACACACCTAATATGGTGCAGTCAAATACTGTTGCTTCGGCTGTGGAGCGCGATTTCGGAATACCGCCTGTTGTTACAGGTATAGCGCTCTCCATTCTTGTAGCGCTCGTTATAGTCGGCGGTATTAAAAGACTCGCCAGAGTTACAAGTAAACTTGTACCGTTTATGACCGTATTATACGTCATAGCTGCTATGTATATATTATTTGTCAATGCAGGCAGCATCCCATCCGCACTTAGAGCAATTTTCGATGGCGCATTCACACCGGAAGGTAAGTTGGGCGGTTTTTTCGGTTCTGCCTGGGTAATGACTTTAGTGTGGGGTATCAAAAGAGGATTGTTTTCAAACGAAGCAGGTCAAGGTTCCGCGCCTATCGCTCACGCAGCCGCTAAAACCAAAGAACCTGTAAGAGAAGGAATAATCGGTATGTTGGGACCATTTCTTGATACTCTCACAATTTGCACAATGACCGGATTAGTTATAATTACCACCGGAGTCTGGCACAGCCAATATGATAACCGTGTATCGGGAGCTAACCTTGCTGAAGTAGTCTTTTACAGCGGCTCCCCGCAGGATGTTGATCTTTATAACCTTGATGAACAATTAGTGCATTCAGGAACTATATCTGTTCAGGATGGCGTAATTCAAGACGATGTTTGGCTATTTCGTGAAAAAGGAGATATCGGTTCTCCAAAAGTCCTGACGTTATCCGGAATGGACGGTGAAGAATCCGCATTTACCGGTACCTTACAATTAAATGACGAAGGAAATATTGACCTCTCTTCTCACGATGAATCTTTGGCAATTAGCGGGCAAATGCTGCTGACAGGCGCAAATCTTACAGCTCAAGCGTTCAGTACCGGTCTGCCGGGAAATTGGGGTAACTATTTCATTACGTTTGCTGTAATTCTATTCGCATTTTCCACAGCAATTGCGTGGAGCTATTACGGGGATAGAGGTGTTGAATTCCTTGTGGGTAAAAAAGGAATCAAGCCGTACAGGATACTCTTTACGATAGCAATTTTTATCGGGGCGAATCTTACGATAAATCTCGCCTGGACTCTTGGAGATATTGCGCTCGGACTGATGATAGTTCCTAACCTAATTGCTATACTTCTATTATCGCCACTTACAGTTAAACTGACGAAGGAATATATTTCCAAATACCAAGGTAACTGAGTTGAGTTCGGACCATCTTGAAATTGCTCGATTAGCCGCGCGTGAAGGTGGTAAAGTTCTTCGAAAACGTCTTGGAAATATTGGGAAACTTGAATTCAAAAGTAAAATTGATCTTGTCACGGATGCTGACAGGGAATCAGAAGAGGCGATTTTAACAGTTTTATCAAAACATTTTCCCGATATTCATATAACTTCTGAGGAAATAGAGACTTCACACGGACGGCGAAATGAGAGATGGATTGTGGATCCGCTTGACGGTACAACTAATTTCGTACATTCGCTTCCCGGATTTAGCGTATCCATCGCGTACGAATTTGATAGTGAGATAACAGCCGGAGTTGTTTTCGACCCGTATCATAATGACGAGTTCAGCGCCGCTAAAGGCGAAGGCGCATATTTAAATAATGAACAAATATTCGTTTCAAAGGTCGGAGAATTGAGTCATGCTCTTGTGGTGACAGGATTTCCATATGAAAATGAAAGAATACTCGACCTGGTTCTGGAAGGAGTTCGGGAAATGCTGACCAATGCGCAAGGTTTGCGCAGACCCGGCGCTGCAGCGCTTGACGCCTGTTATACAGCTAACGGCAGATTCGATATTTATTATGAATTTATGCTCCAACCCTGGGATATTGCGGCTGGTAGTATTATTTTGCAGGAAGCCGGAGGAAAAATAAGTTCCCCGTTTGGTGAACCTTTCGATGTTGAATCAGGTAATATCCTTTTCACTAACGGGTTAATCCACGAACAAGCAGTAGAAGCGCTGTTACGCGCTAAAGCGCGAGCAGAGAAATTATGAGAATAGGTATCCTATCAAAGGGAAGTAGAATTTATTCTACAAAGAGAATTCGAGATTCAGCCCGCGAAAGAGGGCACACCGTAATAGTATATAATCCGTTGAAATGCCAACTAAACCTCGGGCAGTCACAGCATTCTATCTATTATAACGGCAGAAAAATTAAGCCGCCCGATGTCTTAATCCCCCGTATTGGCGCCTCATTAACAAACTATGGAATTTCTGTCGTCCGGCAATTTCAGATACTCAGGTCAAGAGTTTTGAATGATTCTGATTCAATCAGCCGCTCGCGTGATAAAATGCGTGCTTTGCAAATATTGGATTTTGAGGGAATCCGTATTCCGAAAACCGTTATGGCGCGAAATCCGAATCAGCTTAAGCGAGCTCTTCAACTTACCGACGGACCGCCCGTAGTGCTTAAGCTTATTGAGGGAACACAAGGCATTGGTGTTATTCTATCCGAAACAAAGGAATCTTTTGAATCAACACTTGATACGCTATGGAACCTTGGGCAGGATATTCTGATACAGCAGTTTGTCGCAGAATCACGGGGGCGTGATATACGCGCTTTTGTTGTGGGTGATAGGGTAGTTGCCGCTATGAAGAGAGAAGCCGCTCCCGAAGAGTTTAGGGCAAACATCCACCGCGGCGGCACCGGAAAGAGAGTGGTTCTCAGTAAAATTCAGGAGGAAACGGCAATAAAAGCAACCAAGGCATTGGGACTTGAAATTTCAGGGGTAGATTTCTTTGATATTCCGGGAGAACCGATTATTATTGAACTGAATTCTTCACCCGGATTACAGGGAATCGAAAAAACTACAGGAGTTGACGTAGCCGCTGAGATTATCAGATACGCCGAAAAATCAGTCGAAACTTCCGACTAAAGGTATTCTTCCAAAAACTTCTCTAAGTCGCCCGGATTGAATTCGACTTCCGTACGCGCTACTCTCTGAATATTCCCCTCTTGAGAGGGGTAGCCGATCCTTCAGAAATCTTATAGCCAGAGGCTGGGGTGTGTTTTAAGCGGGAGGATCGCAGACCCTCCCCTACATCTGAGATTGCCGCGTCGTGTCGTTGACACTCTCGCAATGACAGTAGCCTGTGTTGGTTAGGGCTTGTGCCCGTCTGTGGATGGCATAGCCGGACAGGCCCTGACCGCACAACCCACCTGAGGGCGTCAGGACAAGTCTTGACTGCCACTAAAGGTTTTCTTCCAGAAACTTCTCTAAGTCGCCCGGATTGAATTCGCCGCCCACGTACCAAACATTCCGAAGGTCGCCGTCTTTAATCAAGAAACTGAACGGCGTTCCCCATTTCCTTGAATCACCCAATGATTTCCGTAAGCGGTAATGGTCGGTTAAAAACCGTACATCTTCATCTTCTTTGGTGCGCGTGCCTAAAGTAGTAGTGAACACAGGCGAGAAGTTCATCAAATACTCTTCTAAATAATCGTCGTTCGAGTATTCCATAATTGAGAATATATCAAATCCTTTTGACTTAAATTTCTTATAATTCTTTTCAAAATTAGGGTACTCATAATAGGAATTATCGCAATCCGCGCGAAAAAATGTAAGCAACACAATATTTTTACCTTTTAAAAACTGATAAAAATCCTGAATCTTCCCCGTTGTGTCTTCCAATACGAAATTCGGTAATTTCTGAATAGATGTGGTCCTGCCGGATACTTTTTTAATCACGTAATCTTCAATTTCAGAGAGGTCAACTCGTTTAATATCTGTATACTCATGCTCGTTCTGAGCCTGCGCCAAACCGGGATTTAAAACAAATAAAGAAATGAAAAACCCAAATACTTTTAATTTCATCTCAACCTCCTTTCCATTTGTTTCGGAATAACAGACTCATATCTCTTCTTCAATTCACTTATGGGCAGATCAAAATATGAGTTTATTTTCAGGCTGTTTCCGCCGACTCTGCCAAGAGCCTCGCAGCTGATTTGAAATTTTGCGGTTATTTCTTCAATCTTCATCAAATCACTTTCCGATACTGTAATGATAAACGCCGACTGCATCTCTCCAAACAGCAACTCGTCGTCTCTCAGCTTTCTATTTATGACGACATTTGCGCCGAGATTGTTCCGTCCCGCCATGCAGCACTCAGCCAACGCAATAGATAAACCACCATCTGAAATATCATGCGCTGATTTTATTATACCTGCCCGTATTCCGTTTAATACCGAATCTTGAACTTTTTTCTCATATTCAAGATCAATATTTGGAATTTCACCCTGCACTTTTCCATGAACAACGCTAAGGTACTCCGAGCCGCCGATACAGCATTGAAGAGCGCCTAACAAAATGATAAAGTCTCCCTCATCAACCAGCCCCATTTGCCGTATGTGAGATAGGTCTTGAATAAGCCCAAGCATTCCTACTACAGGCGTTGGATATACAGCTCCCTTCGGACTTTCGTTATAAAAACTGACGTTACCGCCGGTCACCGGTGTACCCAGGACAGTACAGGCTTCACCCATCCCTGCTACTACTTCCTTGAACGTCCAGTAAACTTCCGGGTCTTCCGGGTTTCCGAAATTCAGACAATTTGTCACAGCCAGCGGCTTTGCTCCCGTAGCTACTACGTTCCGTGCTGACTCCGCAACCGCTATCATCCCTCCCATTCGCGGGTTGAGATACGTGTATCTTCCGTTGCCGTCAGTCTTCAGCGAAATAGCCTTATTTTCAGATTCTTTTATGCGGATGACGGCAGCATCCGCAGCTCCGGGACCAATAATAGTATTGGTCATAACCGTACTATCGTACTGACGGTACACCCATCGTTTACTGGCAATATTCGGTGAAGTCAAAACCTGAAAAAACGCTTCTTCCAAATTTTCGGGAACCTTAATAGTTTCCAAGTCAAGAGTGTTGAGTTTCTCCAAATACTCCGGTTTTTTGCTTTCCCTATTATATACCGGCGCTCCCCCCCCTAAGACCAACGGTTCAGCCGGCACAACTGCGCTGCTCTTTCCATTCATTTTGAATTTAAGCTCGCTGTCGCTGGTTACTTCACCAATTTTTACGCAGTTAAGTCCCCACTTGTCAGCAATTTTTATGACTTCTTTATCCTTGCCTTTCTTAACGACAAGGAGCATCCTCTCCTGAGATTCCGATAGAAGTATTTCATACGGACTCATCCCCTCTTCCCGCAGCGGGACTTTGGCAAGATCAATATTCATTCCCACGTTCCCTTTATCCGACATCTCGGATGTTGAGCAGATAATGCCTGCCGCTCCCATATCCTGCATCCCTGTCAGTATCTTCGCTGCGGTTAATTCCAGCACGGCTTCGAGAAGGAGTTTTTCGGTGAATGGATCACCCACCTGCACCGCTGTTCTTTTTTCTTCCGACTTCTCAGACAGCTCAACCGAGGCAAATGTGGCGCCATGAATTCCGTCACGACCCGTTGAAGACCCAAGGATAAACACGCTGTTATTTTCTCCCTTCGCCAACGCGCTTATGGAATCATTATGCTTCACTATGCCAACAGCCATTGCGTTGATCAATGGATTTCCGTCATAGCTTGGATCGAAATATATTTCCCCGGCTACAGTAGGGATACCCATGCAATTCCCGTAGTCCCCTATCCCACGGACAACACCCTCAAACAAATATCTGTTTCGCGCAGTCTCAAGCGAGCCGAACCTCAGTGAATTCAAGCAAGCAATCGGTCGGGCGCCCATACTGAATATATCTCTTAATATACCTCCCACACCTGTTGCGGCGCCTTGATAAGGTTCTAAAGCCGAAGGATGATTATGGCTTTCAATTTTAAAAGCGATAGCCAGACCGTCCCCAATATCAACCAATCCGGCGTTTTCTTCACCTGCGCCGGCAAGAATTCGCTCCCCGTCTCTCGGCAGTTTTTTCAGCTCTGCTATAGACGATTTATAGGAACAATGCTCGCTCCACATCACAGAAAATATTCCTAATTCTGTGTAATTGGGAGTCCTGCCCAAGATGCTCTTTACTTTTTCGAACTCCTCTTCGGACAACCCGTGTTCAAGAGCTAATTCAACCGTAACTTTTATTTTTTCCACTGTTCTTTAATCTTTAATTTTAATATTTAATATTTCACCGTTATCATTAATCTCAAATTTTAATTCCACCTTGTCGGAAAAATATTTTTTGGATGAATAAGTAGCCTTGGACTCAAGAATTATTTTATACCTCCCGGGAGGAACTTTCTCATCGATGGGATACTCTTTTTTTCTTTTGTATCCGGTCATCTCTTTTAAAGTTTCGGTGAAATCTCCCGGCATCATATTCCATCTGAAGGTTATCTTACCGGGTCCATATTTTTGTCCTGTGCGGTTCAGCCGTTTTACGAAATTATTTTTTGAATCGAACACATCAACATTCAAGTATGATCTTTCAGTCAATACTCCCGAAATTTGAGCATTACCCCTATTATTATCCAGCTTCACATCCAACAAATCCGTTCCTATGAGATAATACTGCACAGTTTCTTTTTCTGCGATTATTACCTGACCAAGTCTTCGCCAGATTCCTATCCCCCTGGGCTCGATAAACTCGTTCTTCTTTTTTCCTCTGGCTCCAAAAGTCGTTAGATAAGTCAGATCAGATTTGAACTTGTGTATAACGTTATTTTTCTGATCGGTAGCATATATATTATTATAGAAATCAATGGCGAGAAATGTAAATTCCATATTCGGGAATCCTAAATCTTTACCCGATACCTCTTTCATCAAAACGCCTTCGCTCGATATTTTTTTTAGTTTCTTTCCTCCCTCGTCAACTATAACGGAAAATCCCGTTTTACTGTAAGACCATCTTTCGAGAGGATCTGTAACGGCTATTGAAATCGGATTTTGAAATTTCAGATTATCATCCTCACCCCAGATTTTCATAAGTTCTCCATCAGCGGAGAATATTTGTATACGATTATTCCCGCTATCAACAACATAAAAGTTTCCCTGAGAGTCCATCTGCACATCGGTGGGAGAATTGAACTTGCCTGCTTCATTTCCTTTTTCGCCGTATGACCGCACATACGAGAGTGATCCGCTGTCCTTAAGCTCTACTATTCTGTCATTGCCTGTATCAGCGACGAGGATTCTTCCATCAGCGTTAGCTGTGATACCTCTCGGCATCTTAAGACTTTGCTCATTCGGCAAGTCTTTGCCGTAAACGGCAATAGAAAGCAGGGAATTATTATATATAACGCTGTTATCATCGCTGTTGACTCCGTAAACGGTTATCTCGTCATCGTCTTTAGAGACATCAGGATCGTCTCTTGAATTTAATTTTACAACGGCTAATCCCTGTGGGTTCTTTATTTTTGTTGACATTCCCGCATAAAGTAAAAGATAATATTTACCCACTTTCCTTATAGGCGCATGCCTGAATTGAGGAAAAACCAATGTACTCTGATCAGCTGTTTTTTGCCCATACAGAGATGAACAGAATAGTGATGTCAGAAGTAAAAAATATTTTAAATTTCTTATCTTCAATCCATTAGCTCAATTAACTGCTTCTTTATAGATTCGGCAAGTTTTGAAGATATTCCCTGAACGGACTGCAGCTCCTCGATTTTGGCGTTTTTAATATCATTCACTGATTTAAATTCAGTTAAAAGGGCGTTTCTCTTATTAGGACCAACACCTCGGACGTCGTCAAGAACAGAGTGCAGTGTCCTCTTCTTTCTAAGTTTGCGGTGATAAGTGACCGCGAACCGATGGGACTCATCTCTTATTCTCCTCAATAAACTCAGTCCGGGAGAAGTTTTCGCTATATTCTGTGATTCGCTATGTTCAGGTTTATATACTTCTTCCAATCTTTTAGCTAGACCTATCAGAGCAATATCCATCAGATCAAGATTTTTCAGAACTGTCACCGCAGCCGACAGCTGACCTTTTCCTCCGTCTATAAGTATCAAATCAGGAAGCGGTTTATCCTCGTCCTGCACACGACGATAATGCCTCAATAACAGTTCTCTCATCATAGAAAAATCATCAGGTCCTTGAACGGTTTTAATCTTAAATTTCCTGTATTCACTTTTTCGAGGCGCCCCATTAATGAAACAGACCATTGCGCCCACCGCATCTTCTCCCTGGAAATTGGATATGTCAAATGCCTCGATTCTTCGAGGTATTTCATCAAGAGTAAGATCTTTTTTCAGCGCGGAAAGGCTTTTGGGGATGTAATCTGCACGGGCGATTCTGTTCAGCAAAAACTCCTTGAGATGCAGTTCTGCGTTTTTCATCGCCATTTTCAAAAGCTTCCGCTTTTTTCCTCGCTGTGGCTGTACGAGAGTAACGCTTTTACTACTTTTCTTCTGAAGCAGAGCTTCAATGGATTTTGCGTTTTCAATCTGAATATCCGTGTACACTTCTCTTGGAACAGTTTCTGAATTCGTGTAATATTGGCTTAAAAATTGTTCAAGTACTACTCCGGATTTCTCCTCATTAATACCTTTGAGAAAAAAATGTTCCTGACCTATGAGTTTCCCTTCACGCACCCGCATAACTACACCACAAGCATCTTCATCTTCATGCGAAATAGCTATGAAATCGCGATCCTTGTTTTCAAACGACTCCACCATTTGAGCTTCCGCCCGTTTTTTTACTATTTCGAGTTGATCGCGAAACCGTGCCGCATCCTCAAACTCTTCATCCGCGGCAGAATCGCTCATCTTCTGCTTGAGATAGTTGATAACGCCGGCAGTTTTCCCGTTGAGGTAGTCTTCCACCTGCTTCACCATTAAAGCGTAATCTGTCTGCGGGATTAATCCTTCACAGGGGCCATCACATTTTTTTATATGAAAATCGAGACAGATTTTCGCTTTTTTCTGACTGATAAATTCATCATTTATATTGTAAGAACAAGAGCGTATAGAAAAAACTTTTTTGACAACTTTCAACGCATCACGAACTTTTTTAACGTTTGTAAACGGTCCAAGATATTTCGACCCGTCACGAATTACTTTTCTCGTGAGAAAAACCTGAGGATACGGCTCATTTGTTATCCTTATAAATGGAAAACTCTTATCATCCTTCAGTGTTATGTTATAACGCGGTTTGTGTTCCTTTATAAGATTGGCTTCTAATATGAACGCTTCCACCTCGTTGTCTGTGGCGAGCCAATCCAAATCTTTAATTTTTTTGACCAATAATCTGGTTTTGCCGTCTTTAGCTGTTCCTTTCAGAAAATAGGAGCGGACTCTGTTTTTCAAGACTTTCGCCTTACCTACATAAATCACCTCGCCGTCAGAATTTTTAAACAGGTAGCAGCCCGGGCTTTTCGGCAGATCTGCCAATATTGGATCATCGATTTTAATCATCGCTCTTTCTCGCTTCTGCCGGAATTGAATTGAGCTCTATTAATATCCCGCCGGTTGATTTCGGATGTAGAAAAACTATCTGTTTCCCGCCTGTTCCCCTTTTGGGAGTGGAGTCAATAACTTCAAAACCTTTACTCGAATATTCTTTCACAGCGTCTTCGATATTATCTACTTCAAAACAAATATGATGTAATCCGTTTCCTCTTTTATCCAAAAACCTGTTTATAGGACCTTCTTCGCCAGCCGGTTCAATGAGCTCAATTGAAACATCGTTCAGATTATAAACAGCGGTGTTTACATTTTCATCCGGTATATTTTCTAATTCGGGCTCCACGCCAAGCAGATCAGTGAATAATTGCCGCATATCTTCAATCGATTTTACCGCAACCGCTACATGATCTAATTTTTTCATATTGTATTAATTAAACGCTCCAATTCCTGTAATATTTTCGCCCAATATAAGTGTATGCATATCATGAGTACCTTCGTATGTATATACGGATTCAAGATTTGCCATATGCCGCATTGCCTGATGCTCATCGGTTATTCCGGCGGCGCCCAATATTTCTCTCGCAAGTTTCGCTACTTCCAAGGCTGATTTGACGTTGCTCCGCTTGGCGAAAGATACACGTTCAACAGTCGCCTTACCCTCGTCCTTTAATCTTCCAAGACGATATGCTATTAACTGAGATTTGGTTATTTCGGTTAACATATTCACAAGTTTTCTTTGAACCAGTTGAAATGACGCTATCGGTTTATCAAATTGAATTCGCTCCTTCGCATAATTCAGCGCCTCATCATAACATGCCATCGCAGCGCCTACAACTCCCCACGCTATTCCGTATCTCGCTTGCGTCAAACACGATAAGGGAGATTTTAATCCATCGCTTCCGGGCAAGACATTTTCCATTGGAATCCGGCAATTATCAAACACTAACTCGGAAGTATCTGAAGCTCTCAGCGAGAGTTTTCCTCTGATTTCATTCGCAGAAAAACCCGGAGTTCCTTTCTCCACCAAAAAACCTCTTATTCCGTCATCGGTCTTTGCCCAGACCAAAGCTAAATCCGCCATAGAGCCATTGGTAATCCACATTTTGGAGCCGTTCAGCACCCATTCATTTTCTTCTTTCTTTGCCGTAGCTCGCATTCCGGCGGGATTGGAACCCGCATCAGACTCCGTGAGACCAAAACACCCCACCACCTCTCCCTTTGCCATAACCGGCAGCCATTTTTTCTTCTGTTCTTCGCTGCCGAAAGTGAAAATAGGCCACATCACAAGCGAGCTCTGTACGCTCACAAAACTTCTGATTCCTGAATCGCCCCGTTCCAACTCCTGACAAATTAATCCATAGATGAAACTCGATGAACCTGCGCACCCGTATTCTTCAGGAAGGCTGACTCCGAGAACACCTAATTCCGCCAGCTGATTAACCATCTCGACAGGAAATTTCCCCGCCCTATAGTTTTCTACTATGACAGGCATAACCTTTTCGCTTACAAAATTGCGGACGCTGTCTCGCGTCAGACGTTCTTCTTCACTGAGAAGACCATCAATTCCATAAAAATCTACACCTTTATAAGCACGCATATCAATCCTCAAATCTGTTTTAAAGAGAGGTCAATATACTACAAAATCAGTGGATTTGCAATTGACTCATATCTGCTATATTTAAGCCATCGCAGCCGTTACCGCTTTAACTTCCCCGGCTCCACCCGCTTTGAGAACTTTAATACATTCTAATAATGTGCTGCCGGTGGTAATTACATCATCAACAAGGATAACGCGTTTCTTATTAAATATTTTATCGTCTTTTATTTGAAAAGCTCCCTCAACATTTTTAGCTCGTTTATTCAGAGGTAAAGTCGCCTGTGTCTCAGTATACCGCTTTCTAATTAGTTGACCGGCGACGCAAGATATTCCCGTAACTTCTGATATTTTCTCTGATAGGAGTTCGCTTTGATTAAACCCTCTTGAGCGCAATCTCACCTTGTGGAGAGGTACCGGAACGATATAATCGGCGTTGGATAACTGCTTGTTTTCTAATATTAACTTGCCTACCGCATTCCCGAGATTTCCGGCAAGATGAGTCTTCCCGTAATACTTCAATTCGTGAATGATAGTTTTCATATCAGGAGAATACGGAAAAACAGAAAAAATCTGATCCTGCGAAATAAAACTTTCTAATTCTTCGGCGGGATTTAATCTCTCCCAACAGCTATTACAAACAAGTTTATTTTCCGGCTCTAATGACGCATCACACAGCATACAATATGGAGGATAAACAAAATCCCGAAGACCCCGCCATAGTTCCAGGGTACCGTTTTTTATCAGAGATGTCAGTCCAAAAGTAAAGTCTTTACGGATAAAGTCCTCTTAGTTCCGCTGCCTCAGCTACACGGCTGATTCCAAGCATATTCGCGGCAATTCTCATATGCGCATGATACTTTTCTTTCGTCTCAAATACCGATTTAAATGCCTCCAGCATTACAGTACGGAGACGGTCATTTATCTCTTCTAACGACCAGAAAAAATTCTGACCGTTTTGAACCCATTCAAAGTATGAAACTGTTACTCCGCCCGCATTAGCTAGAATATCAGGAATAATAAATATTCCCTTGTCCTCAAGGATTTTATCAGCTTCAGGAGTAGTAGGTCCATTAGCTGCTTCCGCTATTATTTTTGCTTTCACATCATCGGCATTTTCTTTAGTAATCGCATTTTCTAAGGCAGCAGGAATCAAGATATCACACTCAATGGCAAGAAGTTCTGTATTTGTAATGTCATCCGCACCGGAAAAGCCTATTACAGAATCGGTCTCTTTTTTATGCTTCGCTACTTCATCAGGATCTAATCCGTTTTTATTATAAATACCCCCCTTTGAATCGGAAACGGCAACTACTTTGGTTCCAAGTTCATGGATTAATCTTGCTGCGTTACCCCCGGCATTTCCATAGCCCTGAACGGCACAGGTAGCGTTGGACAGATCAATATTAAGATGCTTTGCCGCACTTTCGACTGTATAGATAACTCCGCGGGCAGTAGCGGATTCCCTACCCAGGGAACCTCCAATTTCAATAGGCTTACCTGTCACCACACCGGGAACAGTATATCCTTTATTTACGCTGAAAGTATCCATCATCCAGGCCATAGTTTGGGCGTTTGTGTATACATCAGGAGCGGGTATATCCTTTTCGGGACCTATGATCGGCATAATCTCACTGAAATACCGACGTGTGAGACGCTCAAGTTCGTTCTGAGACATTTCTTTCGGATTACAGGTTACTCCTCCTTTCCCGCCGCCATAAGGAATTCCCACAACCGCGCATTTCCACGTCATCCATGTTGCAAGCGCTTTCACTTCATCCATCGTCACGTTTGGATGATACCTGACACCCCCCTTCGCGGGACCTCTCATCATATTGTGCTGCACTCTGTAACCTTCAAATCTAAAAACGTCGCCATTATCCATCCTAACCGGTATGGAAACTATTAATACCCTCTGAGGGAATTTAATTCTTTGTCTCATATTTTCACTCAGCCCCAATTTTTCGGCAGCCAAATCAAAATTATGCATTGCAATATCAAACGGATTATTATCGTTGATCATTATAGATTCCTATTTATTTTTTTGATTTATCGGTAATTGCTTATTCCTTGCCCGGAATACGTTTTGTCCTCGCATCAACCAGCATTGCTGCCCCTAACACAGCGTTCAGCTCTCCATCCACGGCAGGTTCTATTTTGAGACGCTCAGCAGGTATCTTATAAATATTTTTATTGAGGTTTTTCCAAACAGATTCAATAAACAAATCATACGCGTTGGCTATTGAACCTCCAATAACTATTATTTCAGGATCGAGGAGATTCACAATATAAGATAATGAATTCCCGATATGATATCCGAACTCCTGAAAAGCCTCAATAGCAACGGTGGATCCGTTTCGCGCTTCATCTTCAATTTGGAATGGGCGTTTTAGCTCGCCTGATAATTTTTTGTAAATCTTTTTAAGCCCTCTTCCGCTTATATAATCTTCGAACGTACCATCAAGATAGGGCGAAATAGCGAATTCGCCGGCTGTACCTGTTGACCCTTCTAATAAAGCTCCATCAATTATTACGCCACATCCAAATCCGGTGCCCAGGGTTATCCCGAATACATTTTGATATCCGGCAGCCGCTCCTGCGAGTTGCTGTCCAAGAACGAAACAATTTGCATCATTACCGATTACAATATTCAATGATAGGGATTCTTTCAATTTATCACCCAAGGGATATCCCCTGAGATATTTCAAATTTAGAGTTTCAAGTATTATGCCGGTTTCCGGATCAAGCGGTCCGGGTGAGCCGATTCCCATACCGACAATATCCTTCTTAGTCAGCCCGTTGGAATCCAATATAGAATTTACCGAATCTGTGATTCGACTGACAAGTTCATCTGATTCGATTATTTCATCAATAGGTACCCGAATGGAATCACCGATAAATGCGTTATCGGAGTTCACAAGTCCAATACGAAATTTTGAGCCCCCTAAATCAATGCCGATCTTTATACTTTCCAAAATTATTCCGGCATTTCTCTTAACTTAAGGGGAAAGACTCTTTAGTAAAAAATTCAACGCCCAATAGTACCGATTTGACTTGATTGTGTTGCAGAAAATTGTATCCAACGCTGCCAATTGTAATCTTGAAGTTCGTTTCTTGCGCTGGAATGCACCAATTCATAATCAGAAAATCCTTGTTTATCTACAAAGACGAATTCAATTCCGCCCTCAATATTAAAATACCGCCAGATTTCAAATGGTCGCGAATCTACGCTGTGCGGATTCCTGTCAATCTCATCAGGTTTGCCATAGGTGAGAATCACGCGACCCCTGTCTGTCTTCCAACCGTCTCTCATTCCTGACCACTGCCTTTTAGCCAATGCGGCGCGTTCAAGATAATCATCACGCGATACTCTTCCTTCTCTTACCTTCCAATAGTTTAAAATTACTTTCCGCCTTGCTGCTTCCTCGGAGCCTTTATACAGATTCCGTTCATTTTTATTCGCAAGAATTTTAAGTTTTTCCCACTCATCATCTAATTCTTTCAGCGTCATTTCCGCGTATATGCTCTCAAGGTAGCTGCCATCGCCTATAAACGCATCAGATGGATTGCCCTCAGCTAATACTTGCACCTCGCCGGGTCGGTAAATGAAGAATTTTTTGCTTCGTGTCGCGACTTCATTTGTTGCTAAATCAGTGACCCTTATCCTAAAAATATAGCCTTTACTTCTAAGGGAGACCACATTTATGCCGCCCATATCAATACTTGATTGACCGGGTTTTTTGATAACCTTTGCCGGGAGTTTAATGATCTCTTCTCCGTTCAAGTCTGTAACCATATACTCAACCTGATATTCGGTATCTTTGAACTCCTCTTCACTCTTCAAATTGTAAATCTCACAATATAGATAAAGAACGGGTAACTCGTTGCCGTAAGTGGAAGCTGCATTGGGGATTATGTCCCTTCCGTATTTTGTAAATATTCCATTGCTTTCAACGCTTTTTATAGAAGTTGCAAACTCCACATCACTAAGAACTAATTCATCACTCTGATATGATTGCAATACGATTCGTTCTTGTTTCACTCCCGAAATTTTGGTGTTCACATCGGTCATTACAACTCGCATATTATAAATACCGGCAGGAAGTACAAATGCTGAAAAATCGGGTAATAATTGCGACGAGCTTACTGATTCAACATCTTCTGTTCTGTCAATCCTCTCCCATGCGTCTTCAACTATAAGAGTATCATTTCTAAATATTTCGATTTCGATAGTATGCCTTGAAGCAAATTTTTCTTCTTCTTTGTTGAACTTAAATTCTGATCTTGAAACGAGAAAATATACTTCTAACAGTAACTTCCCCTCTTCAGCCTTAAAGGAGGCATAATCCACATCAAATGATATATATTCAGACTTGGCGTTATTGGTTTGTCCTTGCAAGAAAGCAATGTTAAAGAATATTATAAATGATAATAAAATGATTCTACAAGATTTCAATTTAACTTACTCTATATTTCTTAATTCAACTTGACAGAAACAATTTTTGATACTCCTACTTCTTCCATCGTTACTCCCAATAAAGATCCTGCTGATTTCATCGTGTCTTTATTATGCGTAACAACAATAAATTGCGTATCTTTTGCAAATTGTTCAAGTACTTTGCTAAATCTTTTGATATTTGCGTCATCCAAAGGCGCATCTACTTCATCCAATATACAGAAAGGACTCGGTTTTACCAAATATATAGCAAATAATAATGCTATCGCGGTGAGAGATTTTTCACCTCCTGACAGCTGTTTGAGAGCGTGATTTCTCTTTCCGGGGGGACGCGCGCTAATTTCGATCCTCGCCTCAAGCGGGTCTTCATTTTCTCTGAGTTGTATATCCGCATTCCCGCCATCAAAATACATACTAAATGTTCTTTTGAAATTTTCCCGGATTTTTTCGAAACACTCCAAAAATTGTTTGCGAGCAGTATCGTCAATCTGTTTCATCGTAGATAACAGATATTTCTCCGCCGATGTGAGGTCATCTCTTTGTTTTATCAGAAACTCAAGTCGTTCCGATTCATTTTGAAATTCATCTTCTACCGCCATATTAACGGGACCCATATTCTCAATTTTTGTTCTCAGCCTTAACAATTTATCGGTTTCTGCGCTTACATCCATCGAATCATCTTCGGGAGGTTCTGTAATCTGAACTCTATAGGTAGCTGATATGTGGTTGAAAATCCGCTCGGACTCCATTTTATATTCCGTCAGTCTTAATTCCATCCCCTGCGTTGATTCGGAGACTACATCTTTCTCTTTTCGTTTTTCGCGCAGTTCCTCGTCTAAATCAATTTTCTCCTTACGCAATACTTCTTTTTTGCCGTTTAGTTCATCACGCTCAGCAAAAAGATCTTTTCTTTCTTTTTCAAACTCTAATATTTTCAGATCGGATTCTACATTCTCGTTTGTAAGGTCAATTATATTCTGTTTGGATATTATGATCTCTTTGGAAGACGATTCTATACGGGAATTAGCGTCAACACGGGTTTCCTCAATTCCTGATAGCCGAAATTTTAATGCATCCTGATTTCTCTCCTCTGCAACCACTGCAATCATTGCTTCCTGATGCTCGGCAGATATATCATCTTTTTCCTTTGAAGC